>CABPCX010000172.1 GCA_902406135.1 uncultured Eubacteriales bacterium | reverse complement strand
CTGGGCAAGCTGTTCGCCGCAGTCGCACTTAAGTGAACCGAAGGCATCTCCTGTAAGGCACTCTGAATGAACACGGCAGAGTACATTTTCTCCGTCTCCAATTTCACCCTTAACAAGAGCAACATGGTGCTCTCCGTTAAGTTTGTTTACGTATCCGTATGCAACAAAGTTGCCGTATTTTGTAGGCATCTTAGTCTTTGCCACACACTCTACAAGCTGGTCATTTACTTTTCTGTACTGCTGGAGAGCTTTGATTGTAATTATTTTCATATTGAATTTTTCGGCAAGTCCGAGAAGTTCTGTTCTTCTCATCATTGTTCCGTCATCTCTCATAATTTCGCAGCAGAGACCGCATTCTTTAAGGCCCGCAAGTCTCATAAGGTCTACGGTTGCTTCTGTATGTCCGTTTCTTTCCAAAACACCGTTTTTCTTGGCAAGAAGAGGGAACATATGTCCCGGACGACGGAAGTCCTCGGGTCTTGCGTCATCATCGATACATTTCATTGCTGTTATGGAACGTTCAGCGGCTGAAATACCTGTTGTTGTGCTTACGTGGTCGATGGATACCGTAAATGCTGTTTCGTGGTTATCAGTATTGTTTGTTACCATCTGAGGGAGCATAAGTTTTTTGATGTATTTCTCACTCATGGGCATACATATAAGGCCCTTTCCGTGAACTGCCATAAAGTTTATATTTTCAGTTGTTGCGGCCTCAGCTGAGCAGATAAAGTCACCTTCATTTTCTCTGTCTTCATCATCGGTAACAAGTATTATTTTGCCCTTTCTGAGGTCCTCAAGCGCTTCTTCGATAGTGTTAAAGTTTTTCATTTTGTTCTCCTCCTTAAAATCCCGCTTTTAGTAAAAAATCCTTAGTTATACCCGTATTTTTTTCGGGTACGCTCTTATCATCAAAAGTCAAAAAATGTTCTATATATTTTCCAACGACATCGTTTTCCAGGTTTACCGTATCTCCTGCTTTTTTAAAGCCGAGGACCGTTTCCTTTGCCGTATGTGGTATTATTGATACGGAAAAGTCCGTGTCTGTTACCTTTGCCACCGTAAGGCTTATACCGTCTATGGTAACGGAGCCCTTTTCTATTATGTATTTCATAATCTTTTTATCGGCAGCTATGGTATACCATACGGCAATGTCGTCTTTTTCTGTTTTTACTATTCTTCCCGTACCGTCGATGTGTCCCGATACTATATGGCCTCCGAATCTTCCGTCAGCGGCCATGGCCCTTTCCAGGTCTACTCTGCTTCCGTTTTTCAAGTCGCCTAAGTTGCTTCTTGAAAGAGTTTCATTCATTACATCAGCGGTAAATGTGTTTTTTGTATATTCCGTGACTGTCAGGCATACGCCGTTTACAGCCACACTGTCTCCCAGTTTCAAATCGTCAAAAATCTTTGCTCCTTCAATGGTGAGCTTTGATGATTTGGCTCCTTTTTCAACTTTTTTAATGGTGCCTATTTCTTCAACTATTCCTGTAAACAATCATCTCACCTTCCATTCAATAAGGATATCTTCTCCATAGTGTGTTATGCTCGGCTCTCCCAGCATAAAAGCGTTTGAGGGAAGTTCAACACCCTTTCCTCCGACGGGTGTCTTGGCTGTCTCTCCTCCGAATATTTTCGGGGCGATATAACATTTCACCCTGTTTACTATTCCGGCCTGAAGGGCACTGAAATTAAGTCCTGCACCGCCTTCAAGGAGTATGCTGTCTATATTCAGGGCTCCAAGTTTTATCATAAGTTCCCTAAGGTTCACCCTTCCGTTTTCAGGCAGGGTTCTTATTATTTTTACGCCCTTTTCTTCGTATTCTCTGTATCTGTTTTCATCGTCAATTACAGTGGCTATTATGGTTGGTATCTCAGCTGCCGTTTTTACGATATTTGACTCAAGGGGTGTCCTGAGGGACGAATCACATATTATTCTTACGGGGTTCATTCCTCCCGGTATTCGGCAGTTTAACATGGGGTCATCGGCAAGCACCGTTCCTATACCGGCCATAATTCCTGAATATCTGTGTCTGTCATAATGGACGCTGTTTCTGGCTTCTTCGCCCGTTATCCATTTTGAAGCTCCCGTAACGGTGGCTATTTTTCCGTCAGCCGTCATAGCGTACTTCATAACCACATAGGGTGTTTTTGTTGTTATGTAATGGAAGAATACCTCATTGAGACTGTCACATTCTTCTTTCATAACTCCGCTTATTACTTCAATGCCGTTTTTCTCAAGTATTTCTTTTCCCTTTCCCGCAACCAGAGGATTGGGGTCGCTGGAACCCATAAACACTCTCTTTATTCCCTTTTCTATGATTATGTCCGTACAGGGAGGTGTTTTTCCCTGATGGCAGCAGGGTTCAAGAGTTACATACAGGTCAGCGCCGGAAGCATCATCACATTTCAGAAGGGCATTTCTTTCTGCATGAAATTCTCCGCATTTATGGTGATAGTCCTTGGATATTATTTTTCCGTCTTTTACAACTACCGCTCCTACCATAGGGTTAGGAGATGTATATCCCATTCCTTTTTTTGCTTCCTCAATGGCAATTTTCATATAATCATTATCCGTCAAACGCTCATCTCCCTACAAAAAAAGCCCTGAATACAAAATTCAGGGCATAAAAAATACAACATAAAAATATTTACAAAAAAACCCTGAAATGATAAACATTTCAGGGCACACATGCAAATAAAAGAACCATATAAAAATATGGTATATGCCTTCTTCCATCCAGACTATACTGTCGGTTTTGGAATCTCACCAAATCCTGCGCTTTTGCGCTAGCGGACTTTACCGCCGATCGGGAATTTCACCCTGCCCTGAAGACCGTTATTAACTTCACAAGTATATTAGCACTATCCTCCTGCAATGTCAATACAAAAATGGAGCCACATTTTTATGCACTTTTTCGGTCAAACCTTGCATTTAACTTCAAAATACTGTAAAATTTTTAGCACAGCCAAATATAGGAGGTAGTTTACATTGAAAAAAATGATTTTAAAAACACTTGCAGTGTGTCTTGGTGCATGTCTGCTTTTCACAGGATGTTCCTCATCCGGTAACGAGCAGGCTGCTACTCAGGAAGAGACTGAGGTTTCATCTACAGCCGTAACATTTACCGATGCCCTCGGAAGAGAAGTCACAGTTGATAATCCCCAGAGAGTTGTAACTCTCATAGGTTCTTTCACTGATGTATGGCTTCTTGCCGGCGGAGAAGTTGTTGGAGCATGTGATGACTCCTGGGCATCTCTTAACCTTGACCTTCCTGAAGGTGTAATAAATACAGGAAAAGTTGCAGAACCTAATCTCGAAAATATTTTAAGTGCTGAGCCTGACTTTGTAATAGCCAGCGTCAACACATCATCAAATGTTGAGCTTCTTGATACTTTTGATGAGCTTGGAATAACATGTGCATATTTTGATGTTTCAACTTTTGAAGATTATCTTTCAATGCTTAAGATTTGTACTGACATAACAGGCAGAAGTGACCTTTACGAAAAGAACGGCCTTGATGTCCAGAAGCAGATAGAGGAAGCAGAAGCAAGGGCTGACGGCAGTGCACCCACAGTGCTTTACCTCAGAACATCTACAAAGAGCATACAAGCGAAGGAAACGTTTGCGGAGAAATACTTGCAAATCTTGGCTGTGTAAACGTTGCAGACAGCGACGAAACTCTTCTTGAAAGTCTCAGCCTTGAGGCAATAATGCGTGCTGACCCCGATTACATATTCGTTACTCCCCAGGGTACCGATAAAGAAGCTGCACTGGCTAACATAGAGGAGACTTTCACATCAAACCCTGCATGGCAGTCACTCACAGCCGTAAAAGAAGGCAGATACTATGTGCTTGACCCTTATCTCTATAACCTTAAGCCCAATGAACGCTGGGGCGAATCATACGAGAAAATGGCAGACATACTCTACCCCGAAAGCTAAGAAAGAGGATAGTTAAATATGGGATATTTTCCTTTTTTCATTGATATTAAAAATAAAAACTGCCTCATTGTCGGAGGCGGAAAAGTAGCATACAGAAAGATAAAAAAGCTCATACCCTACGGTCCCATTATAAAAGTTGTGGCAGAGGATATATGCGAAGATATTCTTTCTCTTGAATATGACAGGCTTGATATCTGCAGAAAAAGCTTTGAATTTTCTGATATTGAAGGAGCATTTTTTGTCATTACGGCAACGGATGACGAAAATCTCAATGCCGAAATATCCGATTTCTGCAGAAGCAGAGGCATACTTATAAATGCTGTGGACTCAAAGGATAACTGCGGATTTATATTTCCTGCCCTCTACAAAAGGGGCGGTCTTTCCATAGGCATATCCACAGGCGGAGCCAGTCCAAACCTTTCTGCCCACTGCCGAAATATACTTGAAAAAAATCTGCCATCAGAGACGGAAAGCATTGTTGACTTTTTAAGCAGTATACGTCCTTTGGCAAAGGAGCGTATACCAGACGACAAAAAAAGAAGCGCATTTTTCAAAGAGTGTATGGAATTAAGTCTTTCACTTAACGCTGTACCGTCAGATGATGATATTGAAGGCCTTTTTGAAAAATATTCCGGCGGCGGATACAGTAAAAAAGGCCATGTCCACATTGTAGGGGCGGGATGCTCGGACAGTGATTTAATAACCGTAAGAGGTCTTAATCTTGTTCAGAATGCCGACGTCATAATATATGATGACCTTATTTCCGATGAACTTCTTGATACGGCTAAAGAATCTTGCGAAAAGATATATGCCGGCAAACGAAGCGGCAGGCACTATATGAAACA
>CABPCX010000171.1 GCA_902406135.1 uncultured Eubacteriales bacterium | reverse complement strand
TTATATCCTCTCTGCCGCTTTTAACTATTCCAAGGGCAAATACCTTAGAATATTCCAAAAGATAACGGTAGTCCTGTATCATATAGAATCTAAACTTATCAATATCGAGACTTCCGTCAGCTATACCCTTTACAAAGGGATGCTCCAGATAGCTCTTCCAGAGGTCTTCAGTTGTTTTAAAAAGTCTTTCGGATAATTTCATAAAATAATCAGTCCTTTCAATATCTACCGTATAGTTTTGTCATTTTCAGTATTTTTTCAGCCAGCTGTTTTGTGGCGGCTCCTTCTTCCATTTTCCATTTCCAGTTGCCAAAGGCTATTCCCGGAATATTGGTCCTTGCCTCTTTTCCCAGCTCAAGGTAATCCTGCATCTGAGTTATGAAAGTATCAGCCACAGATGCCATTCCTCCGCGAATTATGCCGAAATTAAAATTGTCTTTCTTATTTATTCCAAAGTATTCACGGGCAAATTCTATCTCTTTTTTGTCCCCTGTTTCCAGCCATTCCCTTATGGTGGCATTATCATGGGTGCCTCCGTAACAGACGCAGTTTTTATCATATTTATGCGGAAGATAATCACTGTTTCCGCTTTCGTCAAAGGCAAACTGCAAAACTTTCATTCCCGGAAATCCTGAATTTTTAAGCAGCTTCCTTACATCGTCAGTAAGTATGCCAAGGTCCTCGGCAATTATCTCAATGCCGCAAAACCATCCCTTTATTCTTTCAATAAAGTCAAGACCGGGACCCTTTCTCCACTCTCCGTTGACGGCCGTTTTTTCTGCGGCAGGTACTGCCCAGTAGCTTTCAAGGCCTCTGAAATGGTCTATTCTTATGACATCATAGAGCCTTTCAGCAGCACCTATACGCCTTATCCACCAGCCGTAACCATCGTTTTTCATGGCTAACCAGTCATAGAGAGGATTACCCCAAAGCTGGCCTTCTTCGGAAAAATAGTCAGGCGGTACTCCCGCCACATCTACAGGCATATTTTTCTCATCCAGCTGGAAGTTTTCTGGTGATGCCCATACATCCGCCGAATCCATTGCCGCATAAATAGGTATGTCTCCTATAAATTTCACGTCTTTGTCTTCAGCGTATTTTTTTAATTTATCCCACTGTTTAAAAAACAGGTACTGGACATATATATGATAGTTTATGCTGTCCTTAAGCTCTGACCTGTACTTTTCAACGGCTTCCTGCTCTCTGAGTCTTATATCCTCTTCCCATTCATACCAAGGAAGACCGTCAAAGTGTTCCTTAAGGGCCATATAAAGCGCATAATCATAAATCCAAGAAATATTATTCTCCGCAAAATCGGATACCTCTTCTTTTACAGAATTGTATGCTTTTAAGTAGGCGCTTTTCAGTATTTTTTTCTTACCGGGTATGACCTTATCATAGTCTACGTCACCGCTGCCCCAGTCAATCATTTCTACTTCTTTTCTATCAACTGTGCCTTCTTCTATCAGCTGCTCAAGGTCTATAAAATTTTGGTTTCCCGCAAATACCGACAAACTTGAATAGGGAGAATTTCCGCAGTCAGTCGGTCCCATGGGGAGTACCTGCCAGTATTTTTGTCCGGCATCACTCAAAAAATCAATGAAATCGTATGCCTCTTTTCCGAATGTTCCTATGCCGTATTTTCCCGGCAGTGAAAAAACAGGCATAATTATACCGCTAGCTCTTTTCATAAAATCTCTCCATTGACCATTAAATTATTTTTATGCTTGTCCATTTTCCGCTTCTGTATCTGAATACGAAAAGAACAGCTCGTACAAACCAGTCTATTATCATGGCTATCCATACGCCCATTACTCCCATACCAAATACACTGCCCATAAGTATTCCAAATCCTATTCTGAATATCCACATGGACACAACACTTATTATCATTGTAAATTTTGCGTCGTTTGATGCTCTTAATGTATTTGGAAGTGTAAAAGCTATGGGCCATACGGTCACAGCAAAAAATCCATGCATTGTAAGCAGTTCTTCCGCCAGAAGTCCTGTGCCGCTTGAAAGATTATAGGCCTTTATTATAAGCGGAAGGGCAAGGAAAATAGCCGCATTCAAAATCAAATGCATTATGTATGTAAGCTTGATAAGTTTCATTGTATAGTATCTGGCCTGGTCGTAGTTTCCTGCTCCAACGCACCTGCTGACAACGGTAACAACCGCAATGCCAATGGCAAGGCCGGGCATAAGCTGGAACATGGACACCACATTTCCTACGGCATTGGCCGCAACGGCCACGGTTCCAAGGCCTGATATAAAGCTCATAAGCATAATTTTTCCCAGCTGGAACAAACTGTTTTCAATACCGTTGGGTATGCCTATCTTAAGTATTCGCCCTATCATCATTTTATCGGGTCTGAGTTTAAGTTTTTTTCCAAGATGTATCGTTAAATTAGGATTTTTCAAAAGTATTATTATTACAAAAGCCGCAACCATTCTGGATATGAGAGTAGGTATTGCAACACCCTCAACACCCATATGGCATCCATATATAAGTATGGCATTTCCCACTACGTTAATGGAGTTCATAAGCAATGAGGTATTCATGGATATTTTAGTGTTTCCCATGGCTCTGAACATTGCCGCTCCGCAGTTATATATGGCAAGGAATGGTATGGCGGCAAATACTATAAGCAGATATGTATTAGCATAGGCTTTTACATCGGGTTCAATTCGTCCAAAAAGACCATTTAATATAAAGCCGCGTCCCAAATACATAATTACAGTAATTATTACTGACATAACGATTGTCAGATTAAAAAGCTGGTCACAGCTTTCGCAGGCTTTTTCCGGACGTTTACTGCCCAAATACTGTCCAGCAACTACAGCGCCTCCTGTGGCTACAGAAGAAAATATAAAAAACAGCAGCAGATTAACTGAGTCAACAAGGGATACTGCCGATACGGCGGCCTCTCCGACGGATGCTACCATTATGGAATCCGCCATTCCGACCATTATAGAAAGAAGCTGTTCTATTATCAGAGGAAAAATCAGCTTTCTTAAATCCGAATTTTTAAAAATCAGTTCATCTTTGTTTATGCTTTTTGCTGGTGATAACATAAAATACCCCTATCCATCAGTAGAAAAATAATGACTAATCTTTTTAATTATACTCTCCTTTCCGCTTAAATCCAAGTATATACGCACATCTAAAGGATAAATTTATTTGGATATAAATATTTTAATAAATTTAGAATTATGTATTGACAAAATCACAAATTGGTAGTACCATTAAATCAGAAAGATTGGTAGAGCCAAATGTAAAAAGGAGGAAAACATCATGATGAACAGAAATTATAATTCCACAGACCGTATGGCTGGATATATATACCTCTTTTTCCTATTGGCTATAGCTGCCACAGCAATATACAAATTCACAACCCTATTTTAAATATACATGAATAATTTTTCCTTATTCCCCAGAGGAAAACAATAATTCTATTCTCTTAAAAAACCGGATAATTTATATCCGGCTTTTTTCTTTTTATTTGAACAAAATAATTATAGGTATATCAGTTTAAAAAAAAAATTATTTTTCCAAAAGCTATTGACAAAATCACAAATTGGTAGTACCATTTAAGTAGATAAAGGATTGGTAGTACCATTAAAGGATAGGAGGGAATAAAAATGAAAAACTCATCATTAATTGATCTTCAGGAAAGAAAAAGCAAATCAAAACCCTCTGTCCTCATAACGACGGTCAGAAGGTCCATCGACTTAACCGAACAGCCTAAAGAAAGACGATATACCGCAGCATAAATAAAAAAGTATCTTAACAATATTGCAGGTCTGAGAGGAGGATCATTATGAGAAAGAGAAGAAGATTTTTCACCAACTCAACAACATTTGACGTATCTTATTTACTTGACAATTCACCTACTGCTTCAACAAGACACAAAAACGGTAAAAACGGTGTTTCAAAGGAAGACATTGAGAAGACACTTTACAACGAATGAGTATAATTTAGAATAAAAATATTGAAGCAGGATAAGTAATTATCCTGCTTTTTTTATACACAAATGTATTTATGACATAATTACTTTAAAACAAATACAATACATAGTATAAATAGCACGTCATATTATGACATAATGCACAAAAACAGTGTTTGTTTTATATGTCTTAAGTCACCCCATTTTTTAGTTGATTTTTTGAATTTTTTTGGATAAAAGTATTGACTTTTTCCTCTATTGGTAGTACCATCATATCAACAAAAGAAATTGGTATAACCAATTACTTAATGAAAGGCATAAATTATGGACATCGCACTAGGAAATATTAACAAGACGGACATTACACGCAGCTCAATACTTTTAAATCTGATACGCCGCTCCACAGACTTCACTGAGCAGCCTAAGGAAAGACGTTTCAGAGCATATAACTAAGTAAATTAAAAATTTTATATATCTATTATTGAAAGGTGGAAATTACTATGAGACATTTTACAGATTCAACTACATTCGACGTTAACTTCTTATTAAACGGAAAGACAGAAAAAGCACACAAAAACAACAAAAACAGAAGTTTCAACAACGAAGCAATGTTTGATGTTGAAAACCTCTTTGAAAAATAATTTTATTTCCCTTACTAAATTATTCAAATACTTACAAACAAAAATAAGACCTGCTTATGCAGGTCTTATTTTTGTCCGGCTTTCTGATATATTTATGTATGTCTGTGGTGAGGCATAAAAATAAGGAACTCAAATGAGTTCCTTAATAAGAGGGGATTCTGTTTTCTGTCAATTTTTTCTGTCTGGGAGAACTAATCATCAGAAAATTT
>CABPCX010000170.1 GCA_902406135.1 uncultured Eubacteriales bacterium | reverse complement strand
TAGGAACAGGCGGAACTCTTACGGGAACAGCCAGATATCTTAAAGAAAAAAATCCTGATATTAAAGTTATCGCTGTAGAGCCCAAGGCAAGCCCCCTTCTTTCTGAAGGAAAAGCAGGCCCCCACAAAATCCAGGGAATAGGAGCAAACTTTGTTCCCGAAATACTTGATACAAAAATTTATGATGAAGTTGTGGCTATAAGTGATGAGAAGGCTTATGAAACAGCCAATGCCATAGCAAAACTTGAAGGAATTCTTGTAGGTATCTCATCAGGAGCAGCAGTTGCGGCTGCAGCTGAAATTTCATCAATGGATGAATATAAAGGAAAAAATATAGTTGTAATCCTTCCTGATTCAGGCGACAGATATATGTCATCAGGAGTATTTACCGACTAAAAAAAGCCTCATCTGCATATATTAACTTGCAGATGAGGTCTTTTATTTTATATCTCTATACCCTTTAAGCCTGTCAAAACAAATTTGTACATAAGGCTAGACATTTCATCTTCAGGCATATCAAATTTTGAGTCTATCCATAATCCTATTGTATTTATTGCGCCCATAATTATCATACAGTATATGTATTTTTTGTCCTCGTTTCTTATTCTGGGCTCATATTTTTCAGCCATAACCTTTTCCATAGCCACATTCATAAGCCTGAGCCTGAAATCAGTATCACTGTTTCTGTCTAATAAAATTCTGAATGTATCGCCGTTATTTCTAACGTATGTAAGGAATTCCTCAAGAAGTTTTGTTTTTTCTTCGTCAGAGCTGAGACTTTTTAAAAATTCCGAAGTTTTTTTCAAAAGTTCATCCTCTGCGTCTTTAACAAGCATATACTGGTCGCCGTAGTATTTATAAAAAGTTGTTCTGTTTACATCAGCATTTTCGCATATTTCTTTTATGGTAATCTTATTTAGAGGTTTTTGTTCCATTAATTCAAAGACACTTTCTTTTAAAAGTTTCTTTGTCATCTGTATTCTTCTGTTTTCTTTCATAACACGTCCTCCAAAGCAACAGTTTTATGGAATAATATTATTACTAAACAATTTATTTGTAAATGTTTATATTAATTCTTTATATACTAATTTGTTGGTTGAAAATCTTTCTGTTTTGTATATAGTAGATTATAGTAAATTATAGTAACTTAGTCAAGATAAAGGAGTTTTGAAAACTATGTCATACCGAATTATTTTAGACAGTTGCGGCGAACTTACAGAAGAAATGAAAAATACAGGAAATTTTATAAATGTTCCCCTCACCCTTCAGGTAGGAGAAGTTAATATAATTGATGATGAAACATTTGACCAGGCAAATTTTCTTAATCTTGTAGCTTCATCAACTGAATGCCCTAAATCAGCCTGCCCTTCACCTGAGCAGTATATGAAGGCATTTGACTGTGAATGTAATAATATTTATGTTGTTACACTTTCAGCCCCTCTCAGCGGCTCATATAACAGCGCCTGTCTCGCCCAAAAATTGTATGAAGAAACAAATCCATACGTTAATATACATGTTTTCAGCAGCAGGTCAGCATCGGCCGGAGAGACCCTTATAGGAATGAAAATTGAAGAATATGAAAAAGCAGGCCTTGAGTTTGATGAAATTGTAAAGAAAGTTGAATCTTATATTGAGAGACTTACAACAACATTTGTTCTTGAGGACCTTACTTTCCTTGAGAGAAACGGACGTCTGACAGGATTTAAACGTTTCGCGGCAAATCTTTTACATATAGTTCCCATTATGGGAGCTACCCCTGAAGGCACTATATGCCAGCTTGACCAGGCAAGAGGTATGAAAAAAGCTATGTCTAAACTTGTTGAGCTCATACTTGATTACTGCAAAAAGCTTAACCCCGGCGAGATTGTTATATCTCACTGCAACTGTGCAGAAAGAGCTGCCTATGTGAAAGGAAAAATCAACGAAGAATTCCCTGATATCAAGGTCTATATAAATGATACAAGAGGTGTGGCAAGTCTCTACGCAGGAAACGGCGGTATAATAATATCTCTTTGATAAATAAAAATAATAAAAGCAGTGAAAGCTATTAATTATACTTTCACTGCTTTTTTAATTATCACTGGTCATCACTTTGGTTCTTTTTTGTCATTATAGCTGTCACAAGGTCACTTATACCGTCTGCCAGCAGACTGATTCCAAATATCATTATAACCATACTTGATACGGTAAATGGATTTATAACTATAATAATTCCAAATATCAGAGGTATTATTGCAGATAAAATAAGCGGAAGTACCGGCATAGCTGTATTGTTTCTCATTTTGAACGCTTCTATGGCTATAGGCAGTTTGCCAGTACCGTCTATTATAAGCAGTATGCCCAGTAAAACAGGCAGTATAGATAATACCATTTCAGGATTCATAAAACATACTGCAAAAAATATGAGAAAAAGTATAGCCGAAAACATTCTTCCTCCTGACTGCATAACATCATTTTTCTGTTTGACATATCTGTAAATATTTAAGATTGCAAAAATCAGAGATATAACAGCCAGAGTCCTTACAAAAATTATACCGCTTATTCCGGGAAAAAGAGTAAGTATTATTCCTATTATTATATATATCAGTGCTGACCAAACCGATGCGTTCCTTATCCAAAAGAATTGAAACATAATATCACCTTCCTTTTTATATTAATTTTATCACAAAATCCTATAAATTCACGTTTTTAATATGACAAAATATTATGATTTTATGAATATATTTCTAATTTTTTCATAAAACTACAGCTTTATAAAAAACGGGCATATCCATTTAAGGATATGCCCATCTCCTTACTTGTTCAGCATCCATACGGCATAATTGAGATATCCTGCAAAACTTACCCATAAAAGATAAGGTATCTGCATAAGCGCCGCTGTTCTGTCTATTTTATTAAATTCAAATATCATAATGATTATTAAGAACCAAAGTATTATGAGGCAAATAAACGCTTCAAAATACATCTGCATACCAAAAAATATTATGCTCCAGCTGAAATTTACAAGCAGCTGCACTATCCATACGGCTTTTGCCTTTCCAGCTTCATCTCCGCCCTTTTCTATTATCCTGGCCATTCCTATGCCCATAAGTATGTATAGTATAGTCCAGACGATAGGAAATATAAATCCGGGCGGCGTAAGCTGTGATTTTTCTATGGCGGGATATATGTACTCTAAACCGTCAGCAGTAAAATATGATGCCATCCAGCCCACCGCAAGACTTATCAAAGGCAGAAGAATATACAGATATTTCATTAAATTACCTCCCAATGTGATTGCGGGTCTAAAAAGACCATATATAGTATTTATATTTCTTTTGACATAAATTATTCTTTTGAGAAGTATAATGAAAAAGCCGGATTCCTTACGAATCCGGCTGAAATACCTGATTTTATAAGCCTGTGGCAGCACAGTAAATCATTTGTTCTTTTTATGTTCATTAAATACTCTTTTCATTTCGTCAAAGGCCCCTTTATGCTTAAAAGATACAGCACCGGGATTTCTTCTCAAATGCTTTGCGGCACGCTTATACATATCGTTTCTTCTTTCGTCCATACGGCTTTTTTCTCTAAGTATAAGCTCTTTTATATCCGCATAGTCGGAATATTCCTTTCTCTGCTCTTCAAGACGGTTATAAAGCTGTTTTATATTTTCGCGTCTTATGCTTCGCATTATGTCTATTCGCTGTATAAGAGACTGCACACTTTCCTTCTCTTCAGCCTTTTTAAGCATATTGTGGTAGTCGTCTATGGCGACGGCCGATATAACTTCAAGTCTCTTTTGAAGTCTCTCAATCTGCTCTTTGCTTTCATCAAGATGTACAAGGAGTTTTTTGAGGTCCAAAGCTTCCCTTACGGATATGGCCGTATCAATTGATAATGCCGACATCATTGCCACTGCTAAAATCTCCGTAACATAGGGCTTTATTGTTCCTACGGCCTCCGCTATGGGGACGTGAATTATTTTTACAAGTATTATCGAAAAAACGCCCCAGCATAATGAAGACTGCAAAGATATAAATCCGTTCAGATTATATTTAAACCTGGAATAATCCCAATATTTTACGTGGAATATTTTATACATAATGGCGCCCGTGAAATATTCAAGTATATCTGCTCCTATCATACCAAATATAAAAATCAGCACCACATTGTCCTGGACCTCGATTGTCGACAAAAGTATGGCTATGGCTCCAAAGCCGTATATTGGCAGTATGCTTCCGTTAAGGAATCCCCTGTTGACCCATCTTTTTTCTCTACAGGATACAAGACAGGACTCCCATATCCAGCCTATTAGGGAATAAATGAAAAAGAATAATACCCATTGTGATAATGTATACATAGTAACCTCCAAATCTTCTGATGTATTCAAAGCTGAATTTTCAATGAAGCTGTCATTTTATCAGTCATACAGAGGTCTGTATTTTTTATAACAAAAATGCTGTGTCAGCTCTATATTGAATATGCTAATCATACTCTATAAACGCCCAAAAGTATATAGTTTTAATATAACTGTAAGTAATTATATTTTATAAACAAAAAACACACCATACAAGATGGTGTGTTTTCAAGCTAATGAGCGGACTCGAACCGCCGACCTACGCCTTACCAAGGCGTTGCGCTACCTACTGTGCCACATTAGCATGCAGTAGATATTATACTAAATTAGCAGTTCGCTGTCAATATTATTCTTGCAGATACTTTTCGAGTTTTTTCTTTACTCTCTGCAAAGCATTATCTATGGATTTTTCAGATTTTCCCGTTATTTTTGAAATTTCGGCATAGGTCTTATTATCAAGATAAAGACAGAGTACCGAATTTTCTAAATTACTGAG
>CABPCX010000169.1 GCA_902406135.1 uncultured Eubacteriales bacterium | reverse complement strand
CAGATCCAGTTTTCTAAAAATATAGTTTTTTTGATTAATACCTCACTAAGTTATTTTACCTATCACCATCAGAAATTCGGACAAAGAAACAATAAAGATAATGGATAAAGAGGCGTACAGGCTGCTGCAATTGCCATATATTTATAACAAGTACGTATACAAATTATTTGTAGGTAAAATTATTAAGTATAATTATGGCAACTGGAATTACTAGTATCAAGCGTTTAAGGCTGCAAAAATTCCGTCACAGGAGGTGTATACAAAATGTGTGAATATGTTTTTTCTCTTGGGGAATTTAGTGGAAGTGATTTTCTTGAGCTGCGAAAAGGCTACAATGTCACTGACCATAAGTTTACAAGGCAGGATTCATTATATGTATTGGATAATGCTTTCTTTTTATTCTTAGAGGTACTATTTCGTGATGTTGTTGATAATTTTGACATGTTTGAAAGGACTTACATTTCAAAATCTCAATGGCAGCTCATTATGAAGCTTGATCTAAAAGAATTTGTTTATCCAGACGATTTCGATGTCGCTATGCAAACTCTATCTGACATAAATGATTGGGTTGAAGTTCATGTTGACAATGATAGTGGATTTACTGTTATTGGAGTATAATCCATCCAAATAATAAAAGAGAGCTAACTGACTAATCAAAATCCGTTAGCTCTCTTTTTATAAATAGTAAAAAGGTATTGTAAAATCGTTGCTACGAAGGTCCTTAACCCTTTAAAAACCCAGTCTTATCAAGCTTTTCTGTGCCTCTGAAATTATTCCCATTCAATAGTTGCGGGTGGTTTACTGGTTATATCATAGCATATTCTGTTTACGTGTTTAACTTCATTTACAATTCTTACACTTACTCTGTCAAGTACATCATAAGGTATTCTCGCCCAGTCAGCTGTCATAAAGTCAGTTGTTGTAACGCCTCTAAGGGCAACTGTATAGTCGTATGTTCTTCCGTCACCCATTACACCTACAGAACGCATATCTGTTATAACAGCGAAATACTGATTTATGTTTCTGTCAAGGCCTGCGTTTTTGATTTCTTCTCTGAAGATTGCATCGGCTTCTCTGAGGATTTCAAGCTTGTCCTCTGTAACTTCACCGATAACTCTTATTCCAAGTCCTGGTCCGGGGAAAGGCTGTCTCCATACTATATAGTCAGGAAGTCCAAGCTCTGTACCCATCTGGCGTACTTCGTCTTTAAATAAAAGTCTGAGGGGCTCGATAAGTTCCTTAAAGTCTACAACTGAAGGAAGTCCTCCAACGTTATGATGTGACTTGATAACTGCACTGTCTCCAAGTCCGCTTTCTATAACGTCAGGATATATTGTTCCCTGAACAAGGAAATCAACTTTACCTATCTTCTTAGCTTCATCTTCAAATACTCTGATGAATTCCTCACCGATTATTTTTCTCTTTCTTTCAGGGTCTGTAACACCTTTAAGTTTATTTAAAAATCTTTCCTGCGCATTTACTCTTATGAAGTTTGAATCAAAGAATCCGTCAAATACTTCTTCTACTTCATCGCCTTCATTTTTACGCATAAGACCATGGTCAACAAATACACATGTAAGCTGCTTTCCAATAGCTTTGCTTATGAGTGCTGCAGCAACACTTGAGTCAACACCGCCGGAAAGTGCGCAGAGAGCTTTTCCGTCTCCAACCTTCTCACGGATTGCCTTTATCTGTTCCTCAATGTAGTTTGACATTACCCAGTCACCTGTGCATCCGCATACTTCAAAGAGGAAGTTTCTGAGCATATCTTTTCCGCTGGGTGTATGGTTTACTTCAGGATGGAACTGAACAGCATAGAATTTCTTTTCTTCACATTCCATAGCTGCTGTAGGACATGTAGCTGTCTCAGCAGTTACCTTGAATCCCTTAGGTACAGCACTTACATAGTCAGTATGGCTCATCCAGCAGATTTCTTCTCTATTGATACCCTTAAAGAGTTTGCTGTCTGTATCAACAGTTACCTTTGTTTTACCATACTCGCTCTTATCGTTTGCTGATGTTACAGTACCGCCGAGCGTATAAGCCATAATCTGGCAGCCATAGCATATACCAAGTACAGGTATGCCAAGTTCAAATACCTCTTTAGAAATATGAGGTGATTTTTCGTCATAAACGCTGTTAGGTCCGCCAGTAAATATAATTCCCTTAGGATTAAGTTTCTTTATTTCATCAATTGAAAGAGTATACGGTTTTACCTCACAGTATACGTTGCACTCACGTACTCTGCGCGCAATGAGCTGATTATACTGACCGCCAAAGTCAAGTATGAGAACATATTCGTTATTCATAATGGCCTCCCTTAATATTCAACACTGTAGTTAGGAGCTTCTTTTGTTATCTGTATATCGTGAGGGTGGCTCTCTCTGAGTCCCGCACTTGTCATTCTAATGAATTTTCCGTTTTCTCTTAAGTCATCAATAGTTGCTGTTCCGCAGTATCCCATACCTGAACGAAGACCGCCCATAAGCTGGTATACTGAATCTTCTACGCTGCCTTTGTATGCAATACGTCCTTCAACGCCTTCAGGAACAAGTTTCTTTGCATCTTCCTGGAAGTATCTGTCTTTGCTTCCGCATTCCATAGCTGCAAGTGAACCCATACCTCTGTATACTTTGTATTTTCTTCCCTGATATAATTCTGTTTCTCCGGGGCTTTCCTCGCATCCTGCGAAGTAGCTACCAAGCATACATACGTTTGCACCGGCTGCAATAGCCTTAACAACGTCGCCTGAATACTTGATACCACCGTCAGCGATAATGGGGATATTGTATTCTTTAGCAGCTTCAGCACAATCCATAATAGCTGTAATCTGAGGTACACCAATACCTGCAACAACACGTGTTGTACAGATAGAACCGGGTCCGATACCTACTTTTACGCAGTCAGCACCTGCTTCGATAAGCTCTCTTGTAGCTTCTGCAGTAGCCACATTACCTGCGATAAGCTGAACATCAGGATATGCGTTTTTGATTTTCTTAACTGTCTCAATTACGCCTACTGAATGGCCATGGGCTGTATCAATAACGATAACGTCAACATTAGCCTCAATAAGGGCTGCCATTCTTTCAAGTACGTCTGCAGTAGCACCAACAGCTGCACCGGCAAGAAGTCTTCCCTGAGCATCTTTAGCTGAGTTAGGATATTTGATAGCTTTCTCAATATCTTTGATTGTTATGAGGCCTTTAAGTATTCCGTTTTCATCAACGATAGGAAGTTTTTCAACTTTGTGCTTTGTAAGAATCTTCTTAGCGTCCATTAAAGTTGTGCCTACGGGCGCTGTGATAAGAGGCTCTTTTGTCATTACCTCTGTAATTTTTTTGTTGTAGTTTGTTTCAAAACGGATGTCTCTGTTTGTGATAATTCCTACAAGTCTGCCATTGTCTGTGATGGGAACACCTGAAATACGGTATTTTTCCATAAGAGCTATGGCATCATATAAATAGTGGTCTTCTGATAAGAAAAATGGGTCTGTAATTACGCCGTTTTCAGAACGTTTAACTCTGTCAACTTCTTCTGCCTGTCTTGCGATAGACATATTTTTATGTATGATTCCGATACCGCCCTGTCTTGCCATGGCAATTGCCATCTTAGACTCAGTAACTGTATCCATTCCCGCACTCATAATAGGCGCATTTAATATGATCTTATTTGTGAGTCTTGTTGTTAAATCAACATCTTTGGGAAGGACGCTGCTTCTTGCGGGAATAAGAAGTACGTCATCAAAAGTAAGTCCCTCTTTAATAATTTTGTTCATAGCTTTTGTCCCTTTCTCTTAAATCGTTCACTAAAATATAATTCAATAAATTTAACAAATCTTATCAAATTTCGATTGCATTTGTCAATAATATTATATGCCTATTTGAACGAAATTTCAAATTTGTTTATATAGTATTTTTTATTTATTTTAAACTCTTTACAGATGTGCACATTAACAATCATAAGAAAAAATTGTATTTTATTAAATGATTTAATGGTGAATATTTACAAGCATACATAAAATAATCTTAAAAATCTGTTTCAATTGGGCAATTCTAATTGAAATTTGACAGATTTTAAATAAAAAATAAATATATTTTTACATCGGAGGATACTGAGATGTTCGAGAAAATTCTTGAAATAATGATGGAAATAATATTTGACGGCACAATTAATTCCGCAGGTATAAAAAGAGTTCCTTTTTTATTCAGAATTTTGACTGCTTTAATGATACCATTATTTTTTATCAGCTTTTCGGTATTTATACTTTATGTTGGTATTTCATCTCAAAACAATATGCTTATCTTAACAGGCATTCTTGTTTTTGTTTCATCGGCATATATGACTATAACCAAAATAAAGGAATATAAGGAAAGAAACAAAGAATAATACTAGGCAGGTAAAACAGCTATGGTTAAAAATATTTTCAAAACAGCAGTTCTTCTGTTCATACTTCAGATGTTAAGGATTTTGTTTAAATCTGTTATATTTTTGTTCGTCGAAAGAACTCTTATGACAGATGTATCCGTTAACTGTATTTATACGGCTTTGGCTATACTTTTAAGCATATTCATATTTAAAAGCAAAAATATAAACATCGACTTTTTTCCTGAAGATTTTAATATAAAATATAAGGCTGCAACTACTGCACTTCTTATTTTTATGATAACTACGCCGGTAATAACAAAAAGTATATCTCTTTATTCAATAATGTCCCTTATTTATAATGCTGTACTTACTGTTATATACGAAGAACTTATATTCAGAGGATATATATACAAAAAACTTCAGACACTAGGAAGCAGCCGATTTGCCTATGTATATTCTTCGATATTTT
>CABPCX010000168.1 GCA_902406135.1 uncultured Eubacteriales bacterium | reverse complement strand
ACCCTGAGACGCCGGAAAACCGGCGTCCTGTATTTATTTATTTAAATATTCTTTGTTCAGCTCTATGAGTTTTTTAATATACTCCGGTGAAGGTCCGCCGGGTATGTTTCTTGCCTCTACGCACTTTTCAACGGAAATGGCATCATATACTGTCTCGTCGAATACAGGAGATATGGCTCTGAATTCATCAAGAGAAAGGTCCTCAAGGGCCTTATTGTTATTTATGCAGTAAAGCACCAGCTGTCCGAGGATGGCGTGGGCATCTCTGAAGGGTACACCGTTTTTAACGAGCCAGTCGGCTGCGTCTGTGGCATTGGTGAATCCTCCCTTTGCGGCATTATACATATTGTTTTTATTGAATACCGCTGTCTTTATCATATTTGTAAATACGGGGAGACACATCTTCACCGTATCAACGGCATCAAATACTGCCTCTTTATCTTCCTGCATATCTTTGTTATATGCAAGGGGAAGTCCCTTCATCATTGTAAGCATTCCCATAAGATGTCCGTATACACGGCCTGTCTTTCCTCTTATGAGCTCTGCCATATCGGGATTTTTCTTCTGGGGCATAATGCTTGAACCTGTTGAATATGCATCGTCCAGCTCCACAAATTTGAACTCGTGGCTGCTCCAGAGTATTATTTCCTCACAGAAACGGCTTAAATGCATCATAATTACTGACAGTGATGAAAGAAGGTCAATACAGAAATCTCTGTCGCTTACTCCGTCCATGCTGTCCTTTGTGATGCTTTCAAAACCAAGGGCATCACATACTGCCTGACGGTCCAGAGGATAAGTTGTTCCCGCAAGGGCTCCTGAGCCAAGAGGCATAACGTTTGTACGTCTGTATGTATCATCAAGTCTGTCTATATCCCTCTTGAACATTTCGCAGTATGCCAGTACATGATGGGCAAGGGTTACAGGCTGTGCCCTCTGAAGATGGGTGTAGCCGGGCATAATTGTATTTATGTTGGCTTCGGCAATGTTATTGAGCGCTTCGATAAGCTCAAGAAGAAGTTTCTTTATGTCAAGTATCTGTTCCTTGTTATACATTCTTATATCAAGGGCAACCTGGTCGTTTCTGCTTCTTCCTGTATGCAGCCTTTTGCCTACGTCTCCGATACGCTCTATAAGAAGAGTCTCTACATTCATATGTATGTCTTCGGCTTTTTCGTCAAACTCTACTTTGCCGTCTTCTATATCCTGAAGAAGCTCCTTAAGTGTTTTCTGTAAAAGCTCTGAATCTTCTTTGGATATTACACCCTGCTTTCCAAGCATTGCCGCATGGGCTATGCTTCCTGTTATATCTTCCTTATACATTCTCTGGTCAAAGGATATGGACGAATGAAAATGGTCCGTAAAACTGTCTGTTGATTTTGTAAAACGTCCGCCCCAAAGCTTCATATTTAATACTCCTTACTTATTGTTTTTCTCAACATTCTGCATCATCATTGCGCGAACCTTAAGAGGAAGGCCGAAAAGATTGATGAATCCGTTGGCATCCTTATGGTCGTAAAGGTCGCCTGTTGTGAAACTTGCGATAGATTCGTTATATAATGAATAGGGTGATGTTGTTCCCGCAGGAATAATATTGCCCTTGTAAAGCTTAAGTTTAACTGTTCCTGTTGTTGTCTCGTTTACGCTGTCAAAATATGCTGAAAGTGCCTCGCGTAAAGGTGTGAACCATTCGCCGCTGTATACAAGCTCTGTGAATTTGTTGCTTGCAACTTCGTTGAATGCCTGTGTCTTTTTGTCAAGTGTAAGGTATTCAAGCTCTCTGTGTGCATACATAAGAATTGTTCCGCCGGGTGTTTCGTATACGCCCCTTGATTTCATACCTACAACACGGTTTTCGCATATATCCGCAATACCTACGCCGTTTTCTCCGCCGATTTTGTTAAGCTCTGTAAGAAGTTCAACAGGGCCTACTTTCTTGCCGTTAAGCTCTGTACAGATACCCTTTTCAAAACCAAGTGTTACATAAGTGGGTTTGTCGGGTGCCTTTTCGGGTGATACGCCAAGCTGGAGAATGTGGTCGTAATCAGGCTCGTTTGCAGGGTCCTCAAGCTCAAGACCTTCGTGGCTTAAGTGCCAGATGTTTCTGTCACGGCTGTAGCTGTCGCCTTCCTTAACGGGAGCGGGGATTCCTCTGTCTTCAAGGTATTTAACCTCTGCTTCACGTGAATCCATCTTCCATGTATCAAGTCTCCAGGGAGCGATGATTTTAAGGTCGGGAGCGAGAGCCTTTATTGTAAGCTCAAAACGTACCTGGTCGTTTCCTTTTCCTGTTGCGCCGTGGCAGATGGCTGTTGCGCCTTCCTTACGTGCTATCTCAACAAGTCTCTTAGCGATTATAGGTCTTGCCATTGATGTTCCGAGAAGGTATTTTCCTTCATATACGGCATTTGCCTTTACACAGGGGAAAATTGCCTCTGTGATAAATTCTTCTGTAAGGTCTTCTATGTAAAGCTTGCTTGCGCCTGTTCTTAAAGCTCTTTCCTCAAGGCCTTCAGTCTCTTTGCCCTGTCCTACGTTTCCGCAGACAGCTATTACTTCAGCATCGTTGTAGTTTTCTTTAAGCCAGGGAATGATAACAGATGTGTCAAGTCCGCCTGAATAAGCGAGTACGATTTTTTCTTTCATAATATTAAGCCTCCATTAAAATAATATAAATGAATATATTTTGTGAAAATAAACATTAAAAATGAATAATTATACGAGACAGCCGCAGCGGCGTTTTTTTGACGGCAAGGTTAAAAATTGAAAAAAATAGGCAGATGTATATGTTTATTTTTTTATGAAAAATTATATTTTAAAGAATGTCCGGTTCATTTTTATATGTTTTTTGTCTGTATTTTCGGTGTTTTTTATAAAATATGACTACCGGGCCCTTAAAAGTGCGGCTTTATAATTTAGAAAAAGGCAGAATTTACCTTATAGTTTAAATATAACGGCTGTTGAATTTCAAAATGTTTAAATTTGCAGTAAAAATAAATAAAACCATAGGCCAAAAACAGGCTTTATATGGTAAATGTCTTATACAAAGAATAAATATATTCTTGTAATGAGTGAGTATTGATGATATAATATGTCGAAAGAAGATATACTTGGGGGAGTTAAAATGGCTGGTTTTTTCAGAAGTATGGCATTTAAAAAATGTGTACTTATAGTTATCTGGGGTGTTACGCTTTTTGGTGTAGGCTTTGGAATCTCTTTCTACAGGGGTGTGGGAAAGAAGTATGACAAGGTACAGGAAATTCCTATTCAGGAAATTTCAGTAGAAGGCCTGGCCGACGGAACATATACAGGAGAATATACATTTGAAACGATTTACGCTAAAGTTCAGGTCATTGTAAAGGGCGAAGAAATTAAGAAGATAGTTCTTGAAGACTTCGTTACAGAAAAGGGCGAAGACGCTGCCGGTATCGTCAGCAGTATAGTTGAAAACCAGAGCGTTATGGTTGACGACGTTTCTAAGGCTACAGATTCCAGCCGTGTTATTAAACTGGCTGTTATGGACGCGCTTGCACAGTAAAATACATATTTTGGATTTGACGGGCTGTTATTAGGTATCTATTAACAGCCCTAAATTTTGGTGATATTATGGAAAAATGGTTTTTGGCAAATAAAAAAGCGGATTTTTCAGCCATTGCGGAGAGATTTAATATTACTCCCATAACGGCTAAAATCATAAGAAACAGAGACATAATCAATGATGCCGATATTGAAAAATTCCTCCATGGCGGTCTTTGCGACCTCCATGACCCTGCATTGATGAAGGATATGGATATTCTCATCGATATTTTAAGCGGAGAAATAAAGAAAGGAAAAAAAATAAGGGTAGTACAGGATTATGATGTGGACGGCTGTATGTCGGGCTTTATACTGGTGAGTGCCATAAGGGAATGCGGAGGAGATGCCGATTATGATGTGCCTGACAGAACTTCCGAGGGCTACGGCATAAACGACAGAATAGTTGACTGCGCCCTTAGGGACGGCATAAGCACCATTATTACCTGTGACAACGGCATAGCCGCCGCAGACATAGTGGAAAGAGCAATTGAAAAAGGTATAAAAGTAATCGTTACTGACCACCATGAGGTGCAGTATACGGAGGAAAACGGAAAAATAAATTATATTATCCCCCCTGCCCAGGCTGTAGTTGACCCCAAAAGGCCGGACTGCCCCTATCCCTTTAAGTTTTTATGCGGAGCGGGAATAGCCTATAAGACAGCCCAGCTTTTATACAAAAAGTTCGGAATCGATGATAAAAAACTTCACAGCCTTCTGCAGTATGCGGCCGTGGCCACCGTATGCGATATTGTGGATTTGACGGATGAAAACAGAATAATAGTTAAGGAAGGCTTTAAGGCACTGGAAGAAACAGAAAACTTCGGTATGAGGGCACTTTTGGACAGATGCCTTAAGGAAGGCGAGAAAATATCCGTAGGAAGGGTCGGATTTTTTGTGGGCCCCGTAATAAATGCCGGAGGAAGAATGTCCACGGCCCAGCTGGTAATGAAGCTTTTGTTTTCGGCTTCACGAAAAGAGGCGGAAAGTATCCTCGACGAGCTCATATATCTTAATGAAGAAAGAAAAAAAGCCACGGAAGACGCGGTGGACATTATAAAGAAAAAATATGAACTGGCGCCTCCGTCGGACGATGTGATAATAGAGTATAATCCCCTCTGCCATGAAAGCGTGGCGGGAATAGCCGCAGGAAGAATAAAGGACATTTATTATAAACCGACCATAGTGCTGACGGACAGCGAAGATGAGGGATACATAAAGGGCTCTGCAAGAAGCGTAGAAGGCTTTGATATATTTGAAAGAATAC
>CABPCX010000167.1 GCA_902406135.1 uncultured Eubacteriales bacterium | reverse complement strand
TCTCTGTCATAGACAGTTTTTGAACCGTTACATACAAATGTATCATTCTCGCTTATTATTCCTTCTTCTAAGGCAGCCGCAACTACCATTGGCTTATAAATAGAACCGGGCTCGAATGTATTTGTTATGTTGAAGTTCTTCCAGCTTTCCGTCAAATATTCCAGCTGTTCTTCATCAGTCATAGCTGCCCACTGAGTTGCAAACTCTTCACTTGTATTAACCGTTGTGGGGTCTGACGGAGTATTTGAATCAAAGGTAGGTGAATCCGCCATGGCGTATACCTCACCGGTATTGGGATTCATTACAAGTATAGCCGCATGCTCAGGCTGGTATTCCGCAACAGCTTCAGCAACTGCCTGTTCAGCGTACTGCTGAATATTATAGTCAAGGGTTGTAACAACCGTTGCTCCGTCTTTTGCGTCTATGGTTTCCACTACAGCCGTTGAGCCGCCGTCATAGGTCTTGAACTCTCGTCCGTTAACACCGGACAATACGGAATCATACTTGTTTTCAATTCCCCATGAACTGTCGCCTCGTATAAATCCGATTACGTCTGAACCTATGGTTCCAAGAGGATAACTTCTTTTTGTATCTGCTCCAAATACAACTCCTTTGAGGTCCATGGCTTCTATTTCTTCCTTCTGCTCTCTTGTGAGCTTCTTAGCCAGTACCTTCCAGTGGGTATCAGCTGCGGGAACTCCGTTTTCATCTGTTACTATGTATGACTTAAGAGTGTTGTAATCCAGGCCGAGATAGTCGATGCTGGCAAGAGTGGATATTGTCTTTTCCTGTTCTTCGGCATCATAGTATTCAACAAGGACCCTAACGTCAAGGGCCAGGTCATATACTCTTGTGGATACGGCAAAGGCCTGATTGTTTCTGTCCACTATTGAGCCTCTGTTGGCAACTATAGTAGTGTCATAGCCTTCCGTCTGCTGCGTCTTTGCAGCATTTTCATACTCTTCGCCTTTTACGACCTTTAAATATGCTATTCTTGCTATCAAAAGCACAAAAGCCATCGTCATAACAAAAAGAATAAGGCGTTGCCGTCTTATTCTTTTATTGTATACTTTTCTTCCTTTCAATGTTCACCATTCCATTCTGATCAGCCTTTAAAGAAGAATTCCTTTAAAAGCTCAGCATTTACTTCAGGTAATTCCTCTGAACTGTCACTATACTGAACTGTATAGCTCTGTTCGGGAACACTTATAGTCTTTATCTGATAGCTCTGAGGCTCAGACATGCCGAGTTCGTTTACAGCTCTGTTTTCTATGTAGTCAAGATTTATTGTGTCACTTATTTCTGATGCAAGTACTATATTTTCATTCTGTAATGTACTGAGTTCGTCCTTAAGCGAAGAAATCTGATAACGCATTTCAGCTACAGAAGATATTGCTGTTATTGTAACTACACAGCAGAAAAAGAAGACTCCGGCTGCAGCCACAAGCTGTATTCCCTTTAAAATGTTTGCTCTTCTTTCTCCTCTTTCAATTGCGGCGAGCTTTTTTCTTCTTCTTTCTTCAAGCTCTCTTTTTTCTTCTTCTTTTCTTCGTCTTTCGATGTCTATATCATAAGCGGTTGAAGTATAATTATATCTGTCAAAGTTATTATAACCTCTAAAGCTCCTAGAGTCCATATAAGAAATTTCATTTCCAGAATACGCCATTAAATTCCGCTCTCCTCACAGGTTTATATTTTTTCCATAATTCTTAATTTTGCGCTTCTTGACCTGGGATTTACTTCAAGTTCCTCGTCAGAAGGCAAAATAGGTTTCCTTGTAATTACCTTTCCGTCCGGTACTTTTCCGCATACGCATACGGGAAACTCCGGAGGGCATGTACAAGGATTTTCATGCCTTTTCATAGCATTTTTAATTATCCTATCTTCCAGGGAATGGAATGTTATTATGCACATTCTTCCTCCCTCAGAAAGCATTTCAGTCATATCATCAACTGTTTTATCAAGTATCGCAAGCTCTCCGTTGACCTCTATTCTTATTGCCTGGAAAGTTCTCTTGGCCGGGTGAGGGCCGTCCCGCCTCGCGCCTTTAGGCACGGCCTTTTTAATCACCTCTACCAATTCATATGTTGTATCTATTGGCTTTTTCTCTCTTTCAGCCACTATAAACTGGGCTATTCTTTTTGCCCATTTTTCTTCTCCGTATTTAAAGATTATGTCATTAAGTTCTTTTTCCGATTTTTCATTGACAACATTCCAAGCAGTATAGGGTGCACCTCTGTCCATTCTCATATCAAGAGGAGCGTCCTGCATATACGAAAGACCTCTGTCAGCTTCATCAAGCTGATGGCTCGATACTCCAAGGTCTAAAATAAACCCGTCTATCTTTTGTACCCCGATATTTTTCAGCACTTCGGCTGCATTATAAAAATTACTGTGTATCGCCGTAAATCTATCGGAATACTCCCTAAGTCTTTCCCCTGCTGCCTCTATTGCGTCGGTATCGCGGTCAATGCCGTAGAGATGTCCGTTTTTGCTGAGTCTTTTTGCGATTTCAAGGCTGTGGCCTCCGCCTCCGAGGGTACCGTCGACATAAATGCCGTCAGGCTTAATGTTCAATCCGTCTATAGTCTCCTTAAGAAGAACTGAAACATGATTAAATTCCACTATCAACCACTCCTACATTTATATCAGATACCAAACAGTCCCATTGACTCAACAATACTGTCATCAAGTCTGTCAGGGTCACATTCTGCATCCCATTTGTCTTTGCCCCATACCTCAATTCTTGAACCTACACCGGCTGAAACAACTTCTTTTACAAGTCCGGCGTAATTTCTCAATGTTTGAGGAATTATTATTCTTCCCTGGTTGTCCACGTCACATTCGACCGCCCCCGAAAGGAAGAACCTTGTAAAGCGGCGTGCATCGGCATTAGCAAGAGGAAGCTGTCTGAGTTTAGACTCAAATGCCTCCCATTCACTTCTGGGGTAAATATAAAGGCATCTGTCAATACCTTTTGTAACGATGAAATGTTCTCCAAGGCCTTCTCTGAACTTGGCAGGAACTATAAGTCTTCCTTTAGCGTCAAGACTATGTGTGTATTCGCCTATAAACATTCCATCTCACCCCCGATCCTTTTTATGGCACTCACTAGGTAAAACCGTTCACTTTTCCTCTACTTTCTACCACTTGCCACCACATATCACCATTATAAAGAACTTTTTTATAAATTACAAGTTATGTATACCTATTTTTTTCAATAAAAAAAACAGCTGTGAAAAGCTGTTTTTTAGTCATATTTGAGCGATATTTTATTTCATTCATTTATATCTGTTTTTTCAGTATTAACGTCATTTTTTCTTTTTAAAATGACAAGCAGAATCACTCCGCCAATCACCATAAGAAGGCTGAGCGCCTGGCTTACTCTTATATTAGTATTAAAAAGGTAGAGACTGTCCGTTCTCATTCCTTCTATCCAGGTCCTGCCTATTCCGTAAAGGATAAGATACCATGCAAGTATGCCGTCTTTAAATTTACCGCTTTTTCTTAAAAGCAGGAGCGCTATAAATACGCCGATATTCCATACTGATTCATATAAAAATGTGGGGTGTACCTGAACATATTCAACACCGTTAACGGTAACCGCCTTATTTATTATATCCTGGGTGAGATTGCTTTCAGAAACCTGTGAAAGCTGGTATCTCATAGCAAAAAGGCTGTCAGTGTATCCACCAAAGGCCTCCCTGTTGAAGAAGTTGCCCCATCTTCCTATGGCCTGGCCCAGCGGCACATAGGCTATCATAACATCAGCCATATGCCAGAAGCTGAGCTTTCTCTTTCTTACAAAGAAGAAGCCAAATATCAAGGCTGCTATTATTCCTCCGTATATAGCAAGGCCGCCCTTTCTGAGGTTGAAAATGTCCATAAGGTTATCCTTATATAAATCCCAGCTGAATATTACATAGTAAAGCCTTGCGCCTATTATGCAAAGCAGTACTCCATACACCATAAAATCAAGGATATCATCGGGATTTCCTCCGATTTTTTTCATATACCTCATGGCAAGAATAGTACCGAGTATGATACCGCAGCCAATAAAAATCCCATACCAATATACATCAAGTCCAAAAACTGAAAAAGCAACTCTGCTCAAATGGTCTATTTCTATTCCCAGATTAGGGAACCAAATCTCCGGCATAATGCACCTCCATAAAAATACTTATGGAACATTCTAGCACACCCCGGCTGCTATATCAAGAAAAACAGGTTGGCATATGATTATACAGCCATTAAAAATAAAATTTTACACATTTTTCTTAACAATACATCTTCCGCTTTTCAGCCCTATTTTTCCCAGCACTTCGTTACATTCGGAAAGAGAAAGAAAATGTATTTCTTCTGCCGTTTCGGCCAGACTTTTTTCATTATAGGCAGCTTGTATATTCATTGCAGTTTCGCAGTCGTCTACCAGCCTTATAAATGAACCAAGAGTTCTCTTTTTTTCTCTGTAAAATGTTCTGGTGTCAATTTTATTGTTTCTGAATTTAATAAATCCGCTGTTTATTATGTCCATGGCCTTTTTTGCATCTCCGGATTTTCCGCTTACGGCAATATATCCCTGTCCGTTATGTTCATAGGCATCCACCGTAAGAACATCAAATACAGCCGCCTGATGGATAAGTTCCATAAATATTTCCGAACATTCTCCAAAGGCTGCATCCCCTATTATTTTTAACAGCATATTTGTTTTTGTTCCGGAAAACACCTTTTCTACAGGATAGGCAATGCAGAACATCTGCACTTCAGTATCCGCCTCTATTTCCCTTTCTCCGCCTGAGCATACGGAACTTATTTTATATTTTTTTGCCTTCTGCTTTTCCCTGCCGTAAAA
>CABPCX010000166.1 GCA_902406135.1 uncultured Eubacteriales bacterium | reverse complement strand
AGCCCTGAGGACCCGTAGCACCGGTGGGACCCGTTACGGTCACAAGGTCGAAATCGGGAGATGTTCCGGGTGTACCTGTAGGATAGTTTGTATTAGCCTGATACAGTGCTCCGTCATAGAAAAGCAGTGTTCCTACGGAATAAGGGGTGCCGGCTACGAACTCGGCAACCGTGTCAAGTCCCGCACCAATGGGTCCGGTGGGGCCGGTAGGACCAGTGGGGCCCGTTGCACCCTGAGGACCTGTAGGGCCTGTGGCACCTCTGGGAATTACGAAGTTAAGAACAGCATCCGAAGATGTTCCGGAATTGGTTACCTGAGCGTTAGTTCCGGGTGCGCCCGTTGTTGTTGTGCCTACGGTAACGGTGGCGGCTCTTCCGGGAAGGCCGGGGATACCGGGATCTCCTTTGTCACCCTTTGGACCTACACAGCAGGAGCAGTTATTACAGCACTGGTCCTGAGGCCATGAACAGCTTGGTCCGCAGGAATTGCAGTCAGAACAGCCGCAGTCAGAGGAGCAGCCGTTTGATGAGTTGTACATTAACCTTTTTCTTTCGATGAATTCGAAATCATCAGCCATATACTTTTTCCCTTCAATATGTTTTATAATACAATATTCCATAAGGATAAGCCGCGTTACAAATAATGCGGCTTTTATAGAATTTATTAAAGTATATGATGATTACTGATTGTACGATACATATTATGCGTCATAAATTTATATGTTTTCAGGCAATAAAAAAGGAGAACTCAAAGTTCTCCTTTAAATATGTAAAATTATTTTATTTCCACGCCGTCTGATATATAGCTGAGCGCCTTTTGAATCCTCAGATATTTTTCATACTGCTTATCGCATAAAGCGGCAGTTTGAGGCTGTGGCTCAAAACATTTCTGGACAATAACGGTGCCTTCAGATATCTGTTCAAGAGAAGAAAAGGCTCCGCCGTGATATGCGGCCAGAAGGGCTATTCCGAAGGCCGGTCCTATCATACCGTCAAGCTGTTCTATACGTATGTTAAGAACATTGGCAAGGGTCTGCATCCATATTTTGCTCCTTGAGCCGCCTCCTACAACTTTCACACTGCCGAATGAACGGAGCGGAAGCTGCATTTTTTCTGCCAGCTCACGGAAACTGAAACACAGTCCCTGAACAACGGCATATAACATATCCGAACGGGTTGTTTCGGTGCTTAAGCCGATAAAGGCTCCTCGAATATTGGGGTCGGCATATAATGTTTTGTCTCCCATAAGGTGAGGGTAGAATATAACATTATTTCCCGAAACCGTATAGTCATCGGCAAGCTTGTCCACGCTGGAATAGGAATCGCCAAGGATTCGTTTTATCCACCAGTCAAAGGTGCTTCCGTTGGACTGTACGGCACCCTGTACAAGATATGAATAGTTTTTATCATCAAATGAGAATAAGATTATTTTGCCCTTGGCATCGTCCATGAATGACGGAACCGTCATCATAAATACACCCGATGTGCCCAGGGATATAACGGGATATCCTCTGCCGAGACAGCCCGTAGATATGGCTGTGGCAGGATTATCACCGGTTCCGGTCAAAACATCTATATCATAGTTTAAACCAAGCTTATCGGCAACGGAACGGTTTATGGTACCCGCTGACAATACACTTCCTCTTATTTCGGGATATACGTCTTCGGAAAGACCTATAAGGTTTCTCATTTCCTCGGACCATTTTCTGGCCTTTATCTGATAAAGGCAGGATGTGGAAGCTTCACAGTAATCCGTTCCGAAATGTCCCGTAAGACGGTACACCAGATAGTCGGGTCCGATAAGAAATTTATCGATACGCTTAAAGTTATCCGGTTCGTTTTTCTTCAGCCAGTAAAGATTTGCCGCAGGGCTTCCGGTGGAGATTGTCTTTGAAAGATACTCACCCTCGGGGAATCCTTTGATGGTTTCCTTTAACTGGGGTATCATATCCTTTGTTCTTATATCATTCCACATAATCGCGGGTCTTACCGGCTGGCCGTTTTTATCAAGGGTAACGAGGGTGTGCATCTGACCCGTTACGCCTATTCCTTTTATGCATTTGCGGTCGCATTTATCCAGTATGCGCTCCAAGGCGCTGATCATACAATTATACCAGATTTCGGGGTCTATCTCGTTGAAACCCCGTTCCGGCTGGGCGACCTGGTATTCCTCTGTTATCTGTGCCAGCACATTTTTATCCCCGTCTATCAGTACCAGCTTCATTGCAGAGGTTCCTAAATCTATGCCTAAAAATGTATGCTTTGTCTGTTCCATACTGCAATCCACCCTTACAGACATCGGCAAACGTAAGTTTGACCTCCGTCATTAATTTTCATTGATCATTGTTACCAGTTCTTTTGCTTTTCTGCTTACGTTTTCTACGGCTTCAATGCTCAGATGGATTACATCGTGTTCATTATGGTTTGCTTCATAGGCTTCACCGAATGTACGTATGAATTCTTTTCTTAAGTCTGAACCGTAATTGATTTTTATAAGACCGTGTTTCTTTGCTTCCCATATAACTTCCTTGGGTATTCCTGAACCGCCATGAAGAACAAGGGGAACCTTTGAAACCTTATTTATCTTTTCAAGAAGGGGGATGTCTATCTGAGGATTAAGGCATAATCCATGGACATTTCCTACTGAAACGGCAAGGGTGTCGCAGCCTGTACGCTCTACAAAGTCAGCAACCATATCAGGGTCTGTTTTACATTCCGCTTCGTTAACGATATCTTCTTCCTTGCCGCGGAGAGCACCAAGCTCAGCCTCAACGGGAAGTCCGTAGAAGTGGCAGTATTCTGCGGCACGGCGGCATTCCTTAACGTTTTCCTCAAAGGGAAGGTGTGAAGCATCTATCATTATTGAAGTAAATCCGGCGTCTACGCAGGCCTTAACGTCAGCGAAAGATTTGCCGTGGTCAAGATGAAGGCCTATGGGTGTGTCTGAATTTTTTACTGCGTCTCTTGCTATTTCCGCAATGATATAGGGATTTGAGAGACGAAGGTTATTTGATGATATCTGTATATATCCGGGAAGATTTGCTTCCATAAGTCCGTTTGCGATGGCGTATGTCATTTCAAGGTTTGTTGTATTGAATGCAGGTAATACATAGTGGTATTTTTTTGCAAACTCCATAAGGTCAAAACCGTTTACAAGTTTCATAATTATCTCCTCTAATCATTTAAAATCAAACATTTTTTCATACAGTTTCTTATATTTTTCAAATTTGTCCATATAGTACTGATGCATAGCAGGGTCAGGAATAAATTCCTTTTTGATTTTTACCGCACGCTTTATTCCTTCTTTAAGGGAAGGGTAGGCACCGGCGCCTGTGGCAGCCATAAGCATACAGCCAAGGGTTCCGGATTCTTCGTTTTCAAGGGACATAACTTTCATATTAAATACGTCCGCCCTTATCTGAAGGGTGAGGTCCGATACGGCTCCTCCTCCTGTGGCAACGATGCTTTCCATCTGAGTACCTAAAGTTTTAAGTCTTTCGTAGGAAAGATACATCTGGAAAGTCATTCCCTCAAGTATGGCGCGGTATATTTCTTCTGCTTTTGTATGTATTGTAAGGCCTGTTATGGTTCCTCTGGCGTCCATTGAAAGGTCGGGATTTCCCGATGAGCCAAACTGTGGCAGAACCATAACTTCTGTACGGATATCCTTAATAGCATCGTCTATACAGGCATAAAAATCTTTACCAAGGGCTTCACAGTCCTTTTTAAATCCGCTTAAAACACTGTCACGGGCCCAGTTTTTCAAAGCGCCGCAGGTTGTTACCTCAAGGCTTGAAAGATATGTATCGGGCAGAATATATGGTATGCAGGTAAAGTCATTTTCTATCATATAGGGCGTCATAACCGCCTGAGGAAGCATTGTAAATAAAAATTCACATGTTCCCATACCGCATTCTCCGGTCTTCATATCAACAAGGCCGCTTCCAAGGGCCGCACAGCTTTGGTCATGGCCTCCTACGACCAGTTTCATATCGGGATTGAGGTGAAGTTCCTCAGCCACTTCGGGAAGTATTGTGCCTATTACCGTACAGGGCTTAACAGGTACAGACATCTGTTCTTTTCTTATGCCCGCAAGGGAGAGAAGCTCTTTAGACCAGTCCATCTTTTTTATGTCAAAGGCCATACTTCTGGCGGCTGACGAATAGCTTACCATACGCTTTCCCGTAAGCATATAGCCCACAAAATCCTCATAATAAAGGATTGCCGCCGCATTTTTTACGGCATCGGTGTTTCTGTTGAGCCACATATACTTCGGAAGGCCGTAGAGCTCATTGGGAGGAAGTCCCGTTATTTCAAATATCCTCTGAGCGCCTATTTTTTCTATTATTTCGTTTGTTTCGGGTATACCTCTGCAATCGCCTGTGAGCATTGAATTTGCCAGAGCCCTGCCGTTTTTATCAAGGCATACGACAGATTCTCCCAGGCTTGTGACTGCCATTGCGTCTATTTTTTCGGAGCAGTTTTCTCCGACTTCCCTGAGAACTTCTTTGACATATTTCATTACCGTTTCAGGGTCAAGTTCACGGCGGCCGTCTCCGCCAAGTTCGTTGTATTTTCTGGAAGCTGTAAAAATAACATTTCCGTCTAAATCATATACAAGCATTTTGCTGCCGCTGGTTCCGACATCAAGTCCTGCGAATGCCATAAAGTCACCTCATTTACTGCTGTTTTGAACGGCTCTTTTTAAGTACGTCGATTACTACCGCAACTAAAATGATGATGCCTTTGAATACTTCCTGCCAGAAGGAGTTAATCATCATAAGGTTGAGACCGTTTGTTATTACGGCAATGATAAGTATACCGATTATTGTTCCGCCAACGGTTCCGACACCGCCTG
>CABPCX010000165.1 GCA_902406135.1 uncultured Eubacteriales bacterium | reverse complement strand
ATGAATGCTATTTATGAAAGCGGCCGTGGAAGTTTTAAAGTAACGGCAAAATACAGATATGATAAGAAAAACAGCTGTATTGAAATTTACGAGATACCCTACACCACAAATGTTGAAACTATCATTGATAAAATAATACAGCTTGTAAAGAGCGGAAAAATAAGGGATATAACAGACGTACGTGACGAAACCGACCTTAAGGGTCTTAAAATCGCCATTGATATCAAACGCAGTGCAGACCCTGAAATGCTTATGGCAAAACTTTTCAGCCTTACTACCCTCTGTGATTCCTTCAGCTGCAACTTTAACCTTCTTATAAACGGAAGACCTAAAACCCTTGGAATTAAAGGCGTTATGGAAGAATGGGTAATATTCCGTATGGACTGCGTAAAACGCCGTCTTAAATATGACCTGGATAAAAAGAGTGCTAAGCTTCATCTTCTTCAGGGACTTTCAAAAATACTCCTTGATATTGACAAAGCCATCGACATAATCAGAAATACGGAAGTTGACGCAATGGTTATTCCAAATCTTATAACCGGATTTGATATTGACCAGAAACAGGCTGAATATGTGGCTGAAATTAAGCTTAGAAACATAAACAAAGAATATATCCTCAACCGTATACAGGAAATAAGCGAACTTGTAGACAGCATTGCCGACTTAACAGCCATTCTGTCCAGTGATGCTAAAGTAAAGAGGATAATTTCAAAGGAGCTTAAAAACGTAGCTAAAAAATACGGAACTCCCAGAAGAACATCTATAATATCAGATGTTGATACCGAAAAATTACAGGCTGAGGACCTTATTGAAGATTACGGAATAAAACTTTTTCTCACAGTACACAACTACTTTAAGAAAATCCCCCTTACTTCCCTCAGGACCAGTCCCGAGCAGAAGCTTAAGGAAGAAGACAGCATTATGTACGAGTGTGAGGCTACAAACCGTACTGATATAGTATTTTTCTCGGATAAACACAACGTATATAAGCTTAAGGCAAATGATATTGCAGACTGTAAAGCTTCAAGCTTTGGAGAATATCTTGCAAACATATTAAACCTTGAGGAAAACGAAAAAATAATATATTTCACAGCAACAACGGACTATTCCGGCTATATGATATTTGCCTTCGAAAACGGAAAAGTTGCTAAAGTTCCCCTTGAGAGTTATGCAACAAAAACAAACAGAAAGAAGCTTGTAAATGCATACTCGCCAAAATCACCGGTTATCGGAATGACCTATTCAAGCAGAGACTGCGACATAGTCCTTATAAGGGATACGGATAAAGCCCTTCTTTTCAATACCGAGCTTATTCCTCTGAATGTTAATAAGACATCGGGCGGCGTACAGGTATTTACTATGAAAAAGAAAAGTTTCATAACCTGTATGTTTAACAGCAGTGACTTTATAAGTGATGACATTGAAAAATATAGAACAAAGAAACTCACATCATCAGGAGCTGCCCTTACTCAGGAAGAGTCGGAAAAGAATAATATACCCGGCCAGATAAGACTTTAATATAGGCTTTTCTAGTCTTCTAATTTATATGAATAAAACCCCCGTCTTATATAAGACAGGGGTTTTTATATTAGAAAATAACTTTTACCGTTGTTCCCTTTCCGACTTCACTTTCAAGGGTTATGGTGGCATTATGGCTTGCCGCAATATGTTTTACTATGGCAAGACCAAGTCCTGTGCCTCCGCTTCGTTTTGAGCGGCTTTTATCTACGCGGTAAAATCTTTCAAAGATTCTTTCCTGATGTTCTTCGGGTATACCGATGCCATTATCTCTGACAGTGAGCTCTGCCCTTTCATCATCGTTTTTCTTAACGCTTACCCATACATTTCCGCCGGGCTTATTATAGCTTATGGCATTATTTATAAGATTAGTGACAAGCTCTTCAAGCATTGACCTGCTGCCCTTTACGATAACGTCTCTGCCGCAGTCTATCTCTATTGTTACACTGTGCTGAAGGGCATTTTCCCTTAATATTCCCATACAGTCGTTTACAGTTTCCGTAAGGTCCACATCATCATATACTACCTCAACGCTTTCCGAATCAAGTTCCGAAAGCTTAATAATATCATTTATCAGGCTTAAAAGTCTGTCGGAATGGTGATGTATTTCGCCGGCAAATCTTATAACCGATTCCTCATCTACCATTTTATTTTCAATGAGCTCGGCATATCCGGATATAATCGTAAGCGGTGTTTTCAGCTCATGGGAAACATTTGCCGAAAATTCCTGCCTTACTCTTGCATTGTTTAAGATATTTTCATGCTGTTCCTTAAGCATATTTACAACCGGTATAAGCTCCTCATACTCCGGCTGCTCTTTAAAGCTTATATCATCAGCCATTTTTTTGATGGGTGTTATAATTTTTCTGGCCAGTACCCTGGTTATTACAACACACAATACGGTCATAATAATTATCATACCGGCTATAAACGGCACGATTTCTCCAAACATAGTATATATACTGTCAGATGTAGCTGATACCCTTAAAATGTTTCCGTTTTCCAACTTTTCAGCATAGCAGTAAATATCTTTGCTGTCCTGCGATTTTCTTACAGCCTGTCCTGTGCCTTCATTTATGGCATCGGCTATTTCAGCATCCTGTGATATATTGTCATCTTTGCTGTAGATTCCGTTATTATCAAGCAGTACATTTCCTTCGCCGTCGGTCCATGTTACACCAAAGTTTCCGTAATCCAGTTCCTCGAGGTCGGCTTCCGAATCCATATCAACTGACATTATTATGGCACAGGCATTTTTTAAATCTTCATTTATCTGCTTTCTTATTATTCCGCTGAATACAACGGATATTAATAAAGCCGTTGCCAAAACGGCAATTATGGCAACGGCTATCATATACTTATTTATTTTTTTCTTCACTATCTAACCACCGCTTTCTTACAGCTCAGCTACATAGCCTACGTTTCTCACAGTTTTTATTATATTTCCCGCTTCTCCAAGTTTCTGTCTCAATGTCTTTATATGCATATCCACAGTCCTTGACTCGCTCTCAAACTCAACTCCCCAGACCTTTTCCATTATTATGTCTCTGGTGAGCACTATGCCTTCATTAAGAGCAAGGAGTTTAAGCAGCTCATATTCTTTATATGTGAGCTCGCACTTCTCGTCAGCGACAAATACTACTCTTCTGAAATCGTCAATAAATATTTCTCCAAGGCGTATATATTTTTCCTTTCCGGCAATACGTCTTTCTTCTTCGGTACGTCTTAAAAGGGCCTTAACTCTTGCTATAAGCTCCATAACCCCAAAGGGTTTTGTTATATAGTCATCTGCCCCTATTTCAAGACCGCGTACCCTGTCAAGTTCGGTAGATTTAGCACTTATAAGAATTACCGGTATTCTTCTTGTATCGGGCTTAGAGCGTATTTTTCTTAATATCTCCAAACCGTCTTCATCCGGCAGCATAATGTCAAGAATGATCAAATCCGGCCTGTTAACGGAAAGCTTATCATAAAAAGACCTTCCGTTTTCAAATGTTTCCACCGTGTGACCACTGTTTTTTAATGCGATAGCCTCTATCTCACAGATATTGGCATCGTCCTCGACAATATATATAAGCGCCATCTCAAACACCCCTGATTATTCAATCGTATATTTCTTTTTGTACTCAATATATCTCTGCTGGAAATCTTTGTTTCCTTCCATACCATGCTGAAGCAGGAAATTATGAGTATCCATTTCTTCCTGGTCCGCCTGCATAACATATATGGCAATGTTTGAACAATGGTCTGCTACTCTCTCAAAGCTTGTAGTTAAATCAGAAAGTATAAATCCAAGCTCAGTTGTACATTCACCGGTTCTTAATCGTTTGATATGTTTCTCCTTAATTACAATATTAAGGTCGTCTATTACATCTTCAAGCGGTTCAACAGTTATGGCAATTCCCTTATCCATATTTTCAAACGCTTTCATTGTAATGTCAAGTATTTCTTTTACAGCGTCAGAATAGACCCTGATTTCATTAAGACCTTTTTCGCTGAATGAAATTCCCTTATCATTGAGCTCCTTAGCCGCCTCAAGTATATTTACGGCGTGGTCTGAGATTCTTTCAAAGTCATTAAGTGAATGAAGAAGCATTGATACTGTATGTCCTTCTTCTATACTTAAGTTCTTTCCGCTTATCTGAACAAGATATGAACCAAGTCTGTCCTCAAACTTATCTACTTCATCTTCGATTTCTATTACTCTGTCAGCAGTTGCTTCATCATAATTTTCAATAAGTCCAAGTGCTTTATAAACAGCTGTCTTTGCAAGTTCAGACATTTTTATTACGGCCTTCTGGCACTGCATAATAGCATATCCGGGTGAATCAAGGAATCTGTCATCAAGCAGCTGAAGACTCTTTTCAAGTTCAGTTTCAGGAATATTTTTATCTTTAATTGTTTTAACTGCAAGCTTTTCAAGCATATTTCCAAAGGGAAGCAGTAAAACAGTTGTTGCTATATTAAATGTAGTATGGATAGTAGCTATTCCCGCAGCATTTATAGTGTCATCCAGGAATGTAAAGTTAAGTACTGCATTAAGCGAATAGAACACTACCATAAATATTATCGTACCTATAAGGTTGAAATAAAGATGGACAGCCGCTGCTCTCTTTGCATCTCTGCCCGCACCGATACTTGATATAATAGCAGTTATACAAGTACCAATGTTCTGACCCATAATAATGGGGAATGCGTTTCCAAATCTGATTGCTCCCGTAACACAAAGTGCCTGAAGTATACCTACAGAAGCTGATGATGACTGGATTACAGCAGTAACAAGAGCACCTATTAAAAGTCCAAGTATAGGATTTGAGAATTTAGTAAAGAGACTTGTAAATTCAGGAACATCGGCAAGGGGTTTAACAGCGCCGCTCATTGTGTCCATACTGAACATAAGAACAGCAA
>CABPCX010000164.1 GCA_902406135.1 uncultured Eubacteriales bacterium | reverse complement strand
CCCGCCGCATTGGCTATTATTATGGCCGGTGTGACACAGCCCACTATCATAGCTACTAAATGCTGAAGCGCCAGAGATATAGATGTTCCAAGCGGAGGCACTCCCTCCATTTGAAATAAAAGATCACTGTCGTTTTTACTCATTTTTCCGCCGCCTTTCCCCTTTAAAAGATTTCATCTGATGATTATTAGTATAGCATGGGTATATTTAAAAAATCAAACACAATATTATGCGGAAAGGCTGGCAAAATGCCGATTTTACAGCTTTTGCAGCCTGCGTCTTTTCCTTCGGCCCATATACTTATCTCAAAACTAAATTAAAGAAAGGACGGTAAACCGTCCCTTCCTCAATTTATCCCTTTTTATTATCACTCTCTAAGTTCCTGCAGCTTTCTTCCTATTCTGAGAATGGCCTCGGAATCCTCAGGTCCAAGAAATACCTCAAGATTTTTCTGTATTCTTTCCCATTCGGCCGCCGCCGTTTCAACAACGGCCTTTCCCTTATCCGTCAGAGCATAGGTCTTTCCCTGGCCTTCTGTAAGAAATATGAGTTCCCTCTCCGTCAGATTTTTAATATTCCTTACCATGGTGCTTCTGTCCAGACCGACCCTCTCTGCCCAGTGGGTTATATTGGCCCTTTCCAGGCGCTTAAGGTTTATGAGCAGATAATACTGGGCCACCGACAGCCCCGTATCCTCAAGTCCTTTATTATAATACTCCGTCAGTACATTGGCACTTCTTCTTATGTTGGTGCAGTAACACTTACTGTCATATAATTTAGCCATTTTTATCTCCGTTCCTTTTACAGTTTTCAGTCGTGGAAGATGCCTCTGTCAAAAAATATATTTTTGCCCGATACCGAAATGGGTATGCCAAGCCACAGCACGTCTTTTTCAAAATCCATTTCCATGGCTGCCTTGCCCACGGAAAACATTATTCTGCTGTCAATGTCTGCCGCACCTGCCACGCTTACTGCCGAGGACACGGCTATTCCCAGGTCCACATAGGCAAAACTGCAGTTTCCGCCCTTTTCCTCGCATCCCTGGCAGTTCGTAAATCCGCAGTATCCGCAGTTGGGCACTTTCAGCGGGTTTGGCATCAGCCCCTATGAGCACAACGGCCTGGGCCTTTCTCAGGTTATCGGCGTCACGGCCGTACCAAGTGGGCATCTTATCTCCCATCAGCCTAAGTCCAACTTCCTCCATCTTCCGGGCAAGTTTTTCCTTGTCTTCGCCCGTCAGCACAAGGGTATGTATTATATCTTTTCCATGGGCCTTAGGCGCTGTCCTTGCCGCCGCACACATGGCCGCTGCTGTCTGCATTACGGCTTTTTCTTCCATCTGTCTGCTGTCGTACATCATAAATATCCCTCCTCGGCAATAAACGTGTATATACACTGTGTATATACACGTTACCATTTCCAGAGGTATTTGTCAACCGTTTTACACTATTTTGTACCCGGCCCCTTCCAGCGCATGGACAGCCCTGTCGAAATTTTCGGCCTTAGTCAGTATATAGTCGGTATCATAGGTGGACAGGGCAAATATACCGATGCCGTTATCAGCCAAAATACCTGATATTTTTGAAAGTATGCCCACCAGAGAAAAATCCAGAGTGCCCTCTATCCTGAATGCCTTCCAGCCGTCATTACGCTCAATTACATTGTCAGGCACATCCGCAGTCAGGCATACAAGGGATTTTTCTTTGTCGGTTTTTCCCGTAAAACAGAATTCACTGTCAAGGTCAGCCTTTGAATAGTCCTCAACCTTACATACGGAAAAATCATGGTCTATTCTTTTTATTTTCATTCCCTCCCAAAAAATATAATAAATATATCTTCAGCCGCAGTCAATTATCTTCCATACATAAAAACAGGCCCCTGCCCATACGGCAGACGCCCAACACATCACGCTTTTTTATCTTTTTTATTTTTCTGAACCATCAGACACTTTGTACCGTCTCTTAAGTCGTACATAAACCCGTCTATGATTTCCACATCATTTCCCCAGATGTCCTTTATTATTATTTCGTCACGGTAGTCAGGGTCCTCATACCAGGTGGAAAAGTAAAAGAGGTCTCCGTCCCTGCATTCCATACTCCATGTGCCGCTGGTCTTAAATTTCAGCTTTTCCGGCCACAGCACATCTATAATATCGTCATCGTCGCCATACTCACCCCTAAGCAGAGTGAGCGGGGATTTTTCCAGACGCATATTGTAACAGCTGCTTACTCCCTCAAGGGGTACTTGAGCCAAAAGCTCCTTTTTTCCGTCCTTTGGCGAAATGCTGTATATGTATATTTCCCCGGCATTGAAGTCCACGGCTAAAACCGCAAAGGCATCTTCATACCACAGGGGCTTTCCGATATATACGTTTTCTTTCTTTTCAAAGGGTGTCAGCTGTATGTCCTTTTCAAAATTCACAAGCATTATGACGTTTCCCTCGTATTTTCTGCCCTCTTTGACCATTTCCTCCACATCATAAACGTCCGTGCCCGAATGGCTTATGCAGTACCAGTTTCCGCTTTCGTCTATAAAGTCCACGGTATTTAAGTTTTCGTCATCTATTTCTATTTTTCTTATCATTTTTTCTCCTTTAAACCTGCCAGTTTTTTACTTTTATCCCGAAGCCTGTCGAAATATAAGACTATTTGTATTACGCATTTAGTTTGTTTTATGGAAAAAATATATTATATTGAGACTAAAGAAACAAATATGTCAGAAAATGTTTATCCTTGTACCCGTTTTAAAGGGCAGTCAAAAAAACGCCCCAGTTTTGAGGCCCTTTAGTAAAATATAACCCTATCTATGAAAGGAGAATCCACATGAACAACCATATGAAACTATACGAAAGCTATAAAAAAGCAAGGCTCCTCGAAGACACTGACCTGAACCGTTTTGAAGGAAGGCTCAGCCATGACGAACTCGAGGAGCTTAAAAATCAGATATTATATCTTGTTCTGGAAGCGGAAGAAGAAGCATTCCTATCCGCTCTGGAATTAAAAGAATTTGATACTAAATTTACCGTATTGAAACTCTGTACAAGCGCTTCTTAAGCCGTTTTGAATGTGCTTGTCATCCATTTTTTGCTCTTAAGTCTTACAAGCATCATAACGCCTCGGAATACAACGTCACAGCTTATGCCTATCCATACACCGATAAGTCCGCCTTCGAGCATTATGCCGAATACATAGGCCAGCTCAAGTCTTACGACCCATACCCCTACGGTGCTGACTATAAGCGGCATTTTAACATCGGCTGAACCTCTGCATATACCGGATATGACTACGAAGGTGGAGAAGAACATTTCAAATCCCGCCGCAAGGCGCAGTGTGGTCTTCCCGAGCTCTATGACCTCCGCCGAAGGAGTAAATACGCCTACAATTGGCGATGCGAAAATAAATATGGGTATACATACGGCAAGTATGAGCGCCAGATTCAGTTTTACGCACAGCCATGCGAATTTATCGGCCATATCCTTCCTGCCGGCACCTATGGCCTGGCCTATGAGGGTGGTGGCCGTAAAGGCTATGCCGTAGGCCGGAAGATAAAGTATGCTCTCTATCTGGTTTGTAAGATGGTGGGCGGCAATGGATACCGTACCCATGGTTGATATCATGGCCGTAAGTATTATGGCTCCGATACTCAATGAGCATCTTTCCATGGCAGTGGGTATGCCGATTATGACCATATTTTTCATATTTGCGGCAGTAAGTCTGTAGTCACCCTTGAGCTCAAGCTTTATGGGCGTATTGACCTTATACATACACACTATGAATACCACGGCACTGAATATCCTTGAAAACAGTGTGGAGAGCGCCGCTCCTTCTACTCCAAGGCCGGCTCCCTTAATTACAACGTCTATGCCTATCATATTCAGGTCTATTTGAGAATTTATCAGAAACAGGTTTCCGATGATGTTAAGCACGTTGGCCGCAGTATTGACCGCCAGAGGTATTTTGGCATTTCCCGCCGAACGAAGTACGGAACTCAAAACGTTTGTTATTGTAAGGAACAAAAAGCTTATGCCGACTATTTTCATATATATGTCCGCCAGGGGGATTACTTCTCCCTCCGCTCCAAGCCATATGGGAAGCTTTGCGGATACGGCATATACTCCTGCGGCAAGCACCGCTCCGAATAAAGTTGAAAACACGATAGACTCCCTGGCAGCCTTTTTGGCATCGTCTATCCTGCCTTCACCTATTTTTCTTGCGACCATGAACATAAAGCTTACACTGACCGCCGTTATAAAGCCCAGTATGAGCCATACGGTAGACGCATTGATACCAATACTTGCTGTGGCAGCGGCTCCCAGGGTTCCTACCATTGCCGTGTCTATGAGGCTGGCAAGGGATACGAGAAGCTGCTCCAGTATGGAGGGGACAGCCATCTTAAGCACCGTCTGCATGGGCGTTTTTCCGGAATCCAGAATATCTGACATTTTATCACCTTTATCCTTTCTGTTTTTTGTATACAACAGAAGTGATGATAACAAAATAAAATGTCCCTGTCTACACTAATACTCATTTTCCCAAAAACATATAAAGACGGACGGTATATACACATACCGTCCGTCCTTTTTACGATAAAACCGGTTTTTTACGGGATAAATATACCCCTCTTTTTTAAAAACTAACTGAAAGCCGCCATTTTACAGGCGCTTTTTGACAGAAATGTCAATTTAAAGCGGCAAACTGTTCATCTGCCTCTGTGTTTTTCTTTTTTCTTCTGCCTTTTCAGCCGGAGTATACGCTCTCTTTCAAGGGCTCTTTTCTCCCTTCGCATAGCCGTGCGTTCGTCTTTGAGCTTTTCCCTCTCCATCTGAAGGGCCTGCTGTGATTTCGTAGATTTTCCGGCATTTTTTATTTCTTTGGCCGCATTTTTTATCATCCGCTTGGGGTTAACACGTTTTTCCCTCTTTTTGTCTTCAAT
>CABPCX010000163.1 GCA_902406135.1 uncultured Eubacteriales bacterium | reverse complement strand
TATTTTCGGCGGTGTTTTTCTGTGGAAAAAATTTTTTTAAAAACTTTATAAATTTCATATTAATTTCATGTTTCGGTGCTAATATCAAATCAACAAAAAGAGAGAGGATGATGAATATGAAATATATAAAAATGTTAATGGTATCAGCAGTATTGACAGCAGCCCTTGCAGGATGCGCAACACAGACAAGAAAAACAGAAGATTATATAGGCGCAGATGCGGCAGCAATCCTTGCTCTTCAGGAGTCAGGCATAGCAGAAGCTGATGCGGTAATGAAAAGAACAGACTTAGATACAAAAAACGGCATAGCCTATTATGAAGTTGAATTTACGGCAGACGGTTATGAATATGAATACGACATTGACGCCATAACGGGAGTTGTCATTGAAAGCAAGTCCGAAGCGGTTAAGGACGGAGCAAAGACACAGACTGATACACAGACAGCAGGGACTTCAAATCAGTCAGCAACAGCTGCTTCCGGCGGAACAATAACAGAAGATGATGCTAAGGAAATAGCTTTAAGCCACGCGGGATTAAGCAGTGATGAGGCAACTTTTGTAAAGACAAAATTTGAGCGAGATGATGGACGTCTTAAATATGAAGTGGAATTTTATTCTTCTGACTATAAGGAATATGACTATGAGATAGATGCCGAAACAGGTGAGATAATTTCCTACGACCAGGACGCAGAATACTATGAAGGAAAAACATCAGACACAAAGATAACAGCCGATGAAGCTAAAAACATAGCGCTGGCGCAGGTATCAGGTGCCACACTCGATGATATTTACGAATTTGAGACAGACTATGATGACGGCAGACTGGAGTATGAAGGAACAATTTATTATTCCGGAATGGAATATGAATTTACAATAGACGGTTACAGCGGAGCTATACGCAGCTGGGAAGCCGAACCAATTAAAGACTAATAATATATAAAATAGAAGAAGGGAGAATTTTTATGAAGAAAAAAGGAAGAATCGGAGCAGTTTTAACAGGAACAATAGTAGCGGCCAGCACAATGGCATTTTCATTCAGCTCATTTGCAGCAACAACCGTAAAGGCTGAGCTTAGTCCTGACTTTACAATAGTAATCGACGGAAAAGAAAGAACATTCTACAGCGCTGACGGAGAGGAAGCACATCCAATAGTATATAACGGAACCACATATCTTCCCCTTAGAGCCATAGGCGAGATAATGGGCAAAAATGTAAACTGGGATGAATCAACAATGACAGTAACATTATCAGGCACACGCACAACAGACAATGTTAAGGGAACACCCGATAAATATGCTGACAGTGAAACAATAAAAGTACAGATAATGGACGAATTTAAAATTGTTGTGGACGGAGAAACCCAGAAATTCAAAGATGCGGACGGAAACAGAGTATATCCTATGCTTTATAACGGTTCAACATATCTTCCCCTGCGTTCCATAGGAGAAATTATGGGCAAGACAGTTTCATGGAATGCCGACACAGAGACAGTTACCCTTGGCGGAGACTATACGGTAACCGATGCCGACAGTTTTGGCTCATCACAGACATCAACATCAAACAAAGAAACCATAACCGAGAGCGAGGCAAAGGAAATAGCCCTTGAACATGCGGGAGTTTCAAACAAAAAAGCCACATTTGTAAAATCCAAGCTGGACTGGGAAGACGGTCGCAGAGTATATGAAGTTGAATTTTATGCAGACGACTATACTGAATACGACTATGAGATAGACGCTGAAACAGGAAAAATTTTAAGCTATGATTATGACGCTGAGGACTATAAGGCACCTTCTAACAGCGGTTCATACATTGGAGAAGAAAAGGCTAAAAGCATCGCAGTATCTAATGTAAAGGGAGCAGGAACAAACAATGTCGTAAAAGTTGAATTTGACTATGACGACGGAAGAGCAGTATATGAAGTAAAGGTTGTATACAATGCAATGGAATATGAATTTGAGATAGACGCATCTAACGGAAAAATTTTATCAAGGGATGCAGAATCAATATATGATTGAGATATAATAAAAAAGGAAGAGACCTGCGTCTCTTCCTTTCACTTATATATTAGCATAAAACAGACTTAAACTCAAGGCTTGTAAATTTTGGGACTAGGTGTAATATTATTTAGAATAAAAAAGCTGTATTGAGAGAAAGGGAGAAGTCAAATGGGGGAACAGATAATATTTAGCCCGGGGACATTTTTTCATGGAACAAAAGCGGACTTAAAAACAGGAGATTTATTAACAAACGGTTTTCCGTCAAACTACGAAAAAGGCAGAACCGCAAAATACATATATTTTACAGGTACACTGGATGCCGCTGTATGGGGTGCTGAGCTGGCGGCAGGAAACGGAAAGCAAAGAATTTATGTTGTGGAGCCGCAGGGAGAATTTGAAGACGACCCTAATGTAACAGATAAAAAATTTCAGGGAAATCCCACAAAATCTTACCGTTCAAAATATCCGTTAAAGATAGTCGGTGAAGTAATTGGCTGGCAGGGACATTCGCCTGAGGGATTGAAAAATATGCTGGATAATTTAAAAAAATTGGACGAAATGGGCATCAGAGCTATAGAATAATTGGAATATATGGAAGGTAAATCGGAATAATAATGACGGAGACTTTAAAGTCTCCGTTTTTTTATGAAATATATACTAATTGATAACTGCATATAATCCGCATTGTATCTGTCGGTTTTTAATATACGGTGCCATAGATAACTGAGAAAAGGTTGTCACTATTTTGGTTTATTGTACATAGTATATTAACGAATAAAATATCTTTAAAAGAAAGGACAGAACAGAACCAAAATGGGAATGCCGGTTATTACTGCAAGTACTACAACAAGAGAGCAGGCTATCACAGACCTTATACAGTCAGTAGCCCTTGAAGAAACAGCACTTTCTCACATTTTAAATGCAGAGGGAGAAAAAATCCAGAAAGTAGTTGCAATGGAAGGAGTAACACCCGAAATTCTTTTGGAAACAAACAAATCAGTTGAAGCTATGGTAACAGCAGTTGCAAAGCTTGAAATGATTTTGCAGGCAAAACTTGATGTTTTCAAAAACTGCTTATGTGAAGAAGCTGCTCAGGCAGCCGCTTCTACGGAAAATACATAATACTTGATTTATCATACACAGGTGAGACTTCTTTAAGAAGTCTCATTTGTGGCATATAAGCCGAATTGTTTAATTTTTATAGGAGGAATTAAAATGGCCGCAAATTTTGGCTTAGCGGGCCTTTACAATGTATTTGTATTTAAAAATATGAGTTTAAGCAATACTGACGCAGAAGGCAGAGTTGCCGTTGGAGGCAATGCTGTATTAAGAAACTATGGAGTAGGAGCAAATATAACACCTCTGCCGCCTGCGGGTACGGACCCTTCGTTTGTTATTAGGGGAAATGTTATGTACTGGCAGGTTCAAATGCAAGCGGCAACACTGTAATAAGCCCAAGCTCTTCCGTAATAAACTACACCATGGGAAATCCAAACGGTTCATTAATTATCGGTACGCCCATTAACTTTGATGAAGCGGAAGCATATTTGAAATACGCATCAAGATTTTGGAACTCCTTGAGTGCAGCGGGAAGCGGAAATGTTCTTTATGGACAGCTGACGCTTACAGGTACTAATGAAGAATTGAACATATTCACTTTTGACAGCACAAATGTTTACGGTTCAGGATTAGCCTTAAACCAGTTAAACGGAATCAATATAGTAGCCCCTTTAAGTGCGACTATTTTGATAAATTTAAGAGGTATAAATATTCAGTACGGAAGCTATCAGATATTCAGAAACGGTACGGCGGCGTCAAGGGACAATGCCAAGAAAATATTATGGAACTTTTATGAAGCCTTAACATGGACAAACAGTACTACGGCAATATACGGCTCAGTACTTGCTCCCTTTGCTACAGCAAATACAACATTCAGCCAGATAAACGGCAACATTATGTTTGACACTTTTTTAGGCAATGCCGAAAGCCATAATGAATTGTTTACCGGCGTACTGCCTGACCCTGTGGAGTGTCTCATACCAATAAGCACAACAACGAGTACAACGACGAGCACGACCAGTACTACAACGAGCACCAGCACAACAACGAGTACTACCAGTACGACAACGAGCACAAGTACAACGACAACAACGAGCAGCAGTACGACAACCAGTACCACGACTACACAGCCCATACTGCCCCGATGCCAGGCTGTTTCGGATGTTATTGAGTCAATAGCCCTTCAGCAGACAGCTCTTTCGCATATATTAAATGCTGAGGGAGAAAAACTTCAAAAAATAATTTCTATTGATGATATATCCTACGAAACGATTTTGAAGGCAAACAGGTCAGTGGAATCCATGGTAAATTCAGTTTCCGATTTGGAAGCGATATTAAAAGAAAAACTTGCGCTTTTTGAAAAATGCGGATGCAGATGCAGTAAATAATTGAAGTCAATATTGGCGTAACGGTTTTTGTTACGCCAATTCAGTATAATTCGGAAGGGAGTGAAGACTAAATGAAAGCTGCAATACTTACTGTGTTTAATGGGCTGTCAGGAACATATTCCCTTGTAAATGTGGCTGCGGACCAAATAAAGATGCTTTTAAAGGCCGGGGTATCGGTCAAAGTTTTGGTGAGCGAAAGCTGTCCGGACAGTGAGCGGAAAGGTATTTATGCGAGCAAAGATATAGAATGGGTAAAAATCGTAAACACAATAGACGGAAAAACCATAAGATGGTATGACTATTCTCAGGCAAAGGGGAAGGTACACGAAAGTTTTTATAAAGAAGTTGATATAATAGCTGAGGATTTTGTAAAGCACCTGAAAGATGTTGACGTATGTATTATGCATGACATTTTGTATCAGGGCTGGCATCTGGTCCATAACCTGGCCATAAGAAAAGCTCAAAAACAGCTGCCGAATGTGAGGTTTCTGGAGTTTACCCATTCTCTGCCCGCAGTCAGGCCTAAGGAAATGGACTAT
>CABPCX010000162.1 GCA_902406135.1 uncultured Eubacteriales bacterium | reverse complement strand
TTCGGAGAATGGTGTGTCTATCCTTATGTTTAATACTGCAAAAGGATTATCATATCTGGAACAGGCAGAAAATGAAATGAATCTTATTCCAAGCAGAATGGAATGGATAAAAGAAATCAATTACAATCTCAACAGACCGGCTGAGCGGCCTAAAGAGCGTTCTGAAATATATAAAGATATACAAAAGTACGGCTATAGCTTTATGGCTGACAAATATTGTTCGACTTTTAACTGGAAACTGAGAAATATTTACGGAAAACTTCCTTTATGGCTGAGAATAAGGATAAAAAACATACTGAAGAAATAAAAACAATGTAAATTTTTATATACTGGAATAAGGCAAAAAATTCTAAGAACGGAGCGGAAAACGATGAGAAATTCACAGTATTATGAGCTTGATATTCTGCATTTGCTTGGGCAGTTATGGCGCCGCCTATGGCTTATAGTTATTGCAGGCCTGCTTTTTGGCGGCGGCGGATTTGCCTTTTCATCATTTGTGATTACACCAAAGTATGGGGCTGAGGCACTGATGTATGTAAATAATACATCAGCTTCTCTGGGAAACACTTCGTTTTCCATAAGTTCTTCTGAGCTGACAGCGGCACAGAGTCTGGCCGATACATATATCATTATCTTAAAAGCGAGAACAACTTTGAATGAGGTTATTGAGAAAGAAGACTTAGATTATACCTATGAAGAGCTGTACGATATGATTTCTTCAGATGCTGTAAACGGTACAGAGGTTTTCAGCATATGTGTAACCAGTGAGGACCCTGAGGAGGCAAAAAATATTGCCAATGCAATTGCGAGAATACTTCCTGATAAGATTTCAGGAATTGTTGACGGAAGTTCGGTGAGAGTTGTGGATTATGCGGTAACTCCAAGCGAGAGTGTATCGCCAAGCATAATAAAATATACTGCTGTCGGTTTTTTAGGCGGAGCACTGCTTGTATGCATAATAATAGTTATACGTACTCTTCTTGATACGCTTATCCATGATGAGGATTATATCATACAGACATACGATTTCCCTATACTGGCTGTTATACCTGACCATACCAAATCAAGCGAAAAATATAAATATAATAACTCAAAAGGTACAATAAACAAGACGAAGGAGAATAAATGATGCATAATCATGAAAAGAAATATATTAATAGCAAAAATATTATTGAAGAACTGCCTAAGTCTTTGGTAGAGCAGCAGGAAATGATCGGTGATAAGCTGAATTTTGCCAGCCAGGAAGCATACAAGCTTTTAAGGACAAACCTTATTTTCAGTATGTCTGATGATGATAAATGTAAAATTATTGGCATAACAAGTGCCCTGAGAGGAGAAGGAAAGAGCACTACGGCGGTAAACTTAGCATATTCTTTAGCTGAAATTAAAAAGAAAACACTGCTTATAGAAGCTGATATGAGGCTTCCGCTGGTTCAGCGTGTACTTAGGTTTGATAATACAATAGGTCTTTCAAATGTTTTGACAGGACTCAATAAAATAGAAGATGCCGTGAGACATTCAGTTTTTTTAGATAACTTAAGTGTATTGCCTTCGGGAGATATACCTCCTAATCCTTCAGAACTTTTGTCATCAATTAAAATGAAACACATTCTGTCTAAATTATCCGAAGACTATGATTACATAATAATTGACCTTCCGCCTGTAAGTGCAGTCAGCGATGGACTTACAATATCAAATTTACTGAGTGGTATGATAATAGTTGTAAGACCAAACTACTGCGATAAACACTCTTTGGCATATACAATGAGGCAGATGGAGTTTCTGAAGGTCAGAATTTTGGGATTTGTTATGAACAGTAAGGGAAATAAAAAGAGAAAACACTCAAAATATGGATATAAGTATCAATATAAATACGACTATAAAAAGGAAGACATTTAAAAGCAGGTGGTAGGTTTGTTTGATTTTCATTCACATATACTTCCCTGTATGGACGATGGAAGCAAAAGTGTTGAAGAAAGCGCAGAGATACTTTATGAGAGCAGCCGGCAGGGGATAACAGGCATTGCTGCCACACCTCATTTTTACGCTGATACTATGACACCTGACAGCTTTCTTAAAAAGAGAAAATGTTCATTTGACATGCTTAAACCATATATAAAATCAGATTTACCTGCCATACGGCTTGGTGCAGAAGTTCATTATTTTGACGGTATAAGCAGTTCGGATGATATGCTTAAACTGCGTATAGAAGGCACTTCTCTGCTTTTAGTGGAAATGCCATTAGTAAGATGGACGAGTCATATGTGTGACACGCTGTCCATACTTAACAGCCACAAAGAAATAACAGTTATTCTGGCACATATTGAGCGTTATGTACCGTTTCAGAAAACTGATATTATTTACACTCTTCAGAGGCAGGGGATACTTATGCAGGCCAGTGCAGATTTTTTTATTAACCGAAGATATAGGAGAAAGGCTTTCGGTATGATGCAAAACGGTATGATTGATGTGCTTGGCTCGGACTGCCACAATATAAAAGAAAGACCTCAAAATCTTGGAATGGCAGTGAAGGCAATAAGGAAAGCACTTGGAGAAAAATATATAGATATATTATTAGAAACAGAAAATGAGCTTCTAAAATAAATTGGCCTGAAGCACTGCTTGGTTAAGAATGAAATATAAGAACCAGATAATATCAGCGTAAATAAGAGGCATTAAAAAACAGTGCTGATATTAATCTAAATAATAATGGGAGATGAGATATGTGAAACACAAACGCTGGAGATTATGGCTGGCCTGGTCCGGAGTTATTATATGGTGCGTACTGTGTTTCTACCTGTCTGCCCAAAAGCTGACAAGCACAACAAAATTAAGTGATTCAATTACGCACTTTATACTTGATATATTCGGACTTCCGGGACAGACATACTATATGGCTGTGTTTGACGGATTCAGACTGGCAGCCCATGTAGTTGTTTTTGCCGTTTTTTCAATGCTTTTATGCTGGGCACTTTTTGAAACTTTTGCAGAAAAGAAGATATATTTTTATACTTTCACGGCAGGCATATTTTTTTCAATCGCAAGCGAAGCAGGAAAACTTTTTGTACCAGGAAGGCATTGCTCCGTGGCGGATATGGTTTTAAATTTTCTTGGCTGCATACTAGGCGTCGGACTTATATATATTTTTCGTAATAATCAATAAAAAAAGAATTAGTATTATATTGATGCAGAAAGAGAACAGTTTTAAAAATATTGGGTTGTTTATTTAAATCCTTTATATATAAAATTTTTAATAGAGAGGGGGAGAAGTATGAAAAGAAAAACAGTAATGATTTTGGAAGCCGTCTGTCTGATAGCGGGAGTTTCGACTGCCGCCGTGCTCGTGGGAAACCATGAAGAAGTAATGCCTGTACTGGCATCCATCAGTGAGGATTTAAGCACTAAAATGTTCCCAGACAGAAAAGGTGCGGAAAAAGAATTACTGGAAATGATTAAAAACCTGCCTGCGGCAGAAAACGTAGATACTGCTGATGAGACAGATGCAGAATCAGTATATTATCAAATAGCTGATATTTATGAGTTATCTGAAAAAAACGGAATTACATTAAGTGAAGCCCAGGAAAAAAAGATAAAGACTGTAATTGATACATATTATCCCGCGGAAGAAATAGCCAATATGCAGCCGATACCTGAATCGGGAGGAGTATTGTCATCCGGTTCTTATGCTTTAAAAAGCAATTTGTCCCTTACAAATCTTAATATTGTAATACCATCAGGTGCCGAAGTGACAATAGATTTGAACGGATATACACTGACAGGAACGGGCAGCGGCAGTGTCATTAAGGTTGAATCCGGAGGTACACTTATTTTAAAGGACAGCTCATTTTATCCGTCATTTCGTTCCGGCTCCTTGAGAGGAGGCACGGGTACAATCCTAGAAGAATATCATCCTAATTACAGTGCAGGCGGCGGAATTTTTGTAGAAGGCTATTTTCATATGCTAAGCGGAAATATAACTGACTGCACTGCCGATTCCGGAGGAGGCGTATATATAAGCGATAAAGGAAGCTTTTTGATGTCAGGAGGAAATATAGAAGAATGTACGGCATCGGGAAATATGAACGTATATGGTGGTGGAGTACAGGTTTCAGGCAGCGGCAGCTTCCAGATGGATGGCGGAAGCATAAGAAACTGTTCGGTCATACCACCTGATGAGACTGACGGGCAGTCATTTGGCGGCGGAGGCGTCAGCGTATATAACGGAACATTCACTATGAATGGCGGTTTAATATCACAATGTTTTTCAGGTTACCATGGCGGCGGAGTTTATATTGCTGATAAAAGCAAATCTGTAATATTTGCAGGAGGAACTATAGAAGAATGTTCGGCAGATATAAATGGCGGAGGCATTTATATTTTAAATAACAGTAATGTATCTATGACAGGAGGGACTGTTAAAAAATGTTATGCATCCGGCGGCGGTGCGGTGTGTATTCAGGGAGAATACGGAAAATTTGATCTTAGCGGCGGAGAGCTTTCCGGTTCACGTGATGAAATAAGCGCTGAGAAAATATATAATGCTGAAGACGGCGGCGCGGTCTATATTTTAGGCGGAACTTTTAATATGTCAGGAGGAACCATAAGGGACTTTGCATCATCAAATAACGGCGGAGCCGTTTATATTGGAAGTAATTCCAAAGCCCAGATAATGGGAGGTTCAATTATGGATTGTGAGGCAGATGCTAACGGCGGAGGCATATATATGAATGGTAATCAGGCTGTTATTTCTGGCGGAAATATATCAGAATGTGAAGCCGGAAATAATGGCGGCGGAATTTATGTTCTTAACGGGACTGTAACTTTAGGAGACAATGCTGTTATTGAAAAATGTACTTCAGCTGGTGATGCAGTAACTTCTGACGATACTGGAGAAATGACACTTTGGGATGGCGGCGGAGGCATATTTATATCGCCATATTCAAGTGTATATTTTGAAGGCGGAAAAATTTCCGGATGTGTTTC
>CABPCX010000161.1 GCA_902406135.1 uncultured Eubacteriales bacterium | reverse complement strand
GCTCCCGTGGCAACGCCTGTTGATCCGCGCCACAGACTTGTAACAACCAAATATAATCCTGCAAGGCCATGGACACCTGAAAATGCCGTCGGTATCGGCGGAGCTTATCTCTGTGTTTATGGTATGGAGGGCCCCGGAGGCTACCAGTTCGTTGGACGTACCGTTCAGATGTGGAATCTTCTTCGCTCAACCAACAGCTTTAAGGAAGGAAAGCCCTGGCTTCTCAACTTCTTTGACCAGCTTCAGTTCTACCCCGTAAGCCACGAAGAACTTATGAAAATGAGGGAAAATTTCCCCAGAGGTAAATTTGACGTAGAAATTGAGGACACTTCATTCAATCTGGGAGAATATAAAAAATTCCTTGAAGGCATAAAAGAAAGTGCTCATATATTTAAAGAACATCAGGAAAAATCATTTGAGGAAGAAAGACAGCGCTGGAAAGACCAGGGGCTTGATGAATTCGTATCTGAGCATGAAGAAAGCCAGATGCCAGTTGAAAACGATATTCCCGAAGGATGCAGAGCCGTCGTTTCAAATATGCCGGGCAGTGTATGGAAAATAGGAGCTCATAAAGGTGAAATAGTTAAAAAAGGAGACAAACTTGTAATAATCGAAAGTATGAAAATGGAGTTCTCCATTGACGCTCCCTGTGACGGCGTAGTTGAAGACATATTCGTAAATCAGAGCGAGCAGATAAATGCCGGCCAGTCGGTAGCCTGCATAAAGTGCTGATAAAGATGGTTTAATCATTTATTAAAGGCTTTCAGTATCACTAATTTATAAACATATAAAAAGAGACAGGAATTTTTCCTGTCTCTTTTTCCATATTTATCAGCCGTTTGCTTTCTTTGTCATAAAATAATTTTTGAGCTCTATTCCTTGTCTTATTACGGTATTTTCCCTTTCAACAGTATATCCACTGCTCTCGAAGAACGGCTTTGCCGTTATAGAAGCAAATGTCGTATATTCTTTGGCTTTAACTCTGTTTTCAAGACTGTCACATATGGCCTTTCCGATTCCTTCCCTCTGGTGCCCGCTGTCAACATACAGCCTGTCAAGGTATCCGTTTTTGTCCATATCCCCAAAGCCTGTTATTTCCCCGTCCATTACCGCAACGACAGTAAAATGCTCTAAAAAAGACCTATTCCACACGCTGGTATCAGGTATCTGCCCTGCCCATGCTTCTATCTGTTTTTCATCATAGTCCTTTATATTTATCTTATGCACAGTATCGTAAAAAAGCTCTGTAATGCGTTTACAGTCCGAAGGATTATATTCCCTGATTAATATTTTATTCTTTATGCTTCGTCTTTTTTCGCCTCTTAAAACAAATTCCTGCACAGGACTTCCAAATTCCTCTTTAAGTGCTCCTTCTTCAAAGCCCAAAGACTTATAGAATGCTCTGGCTGCCACGCCTTCAGGGTCTCCCTCACGGTAGGTGTTTACTGTCACATCAATATTTTCAGGAATCTCCTCCAGCGCCAGTTTTACCATTTTTTCGGCTGTATGCCTTCTTCTGTAAGCCGTATCCACAGCCAGAAAACAGAGCTGTCCCTCCTCTTTCAAAAACAGCAGAGTTCCTATTATTTTTCCGTCCTCTTCGGCACATACTGTCAGGCCTTTTTCAATAAAATCCAGCACAGTATTTTTATGCTCCAAAAGGGCTTCCTCTGTCTCAAGTCCCGGAAAAACATCTTTTACTTTATCAATGAGATTCATCCAATTATTTATGTCATTTTTTTCAGCTGTCCTTATGTTCATATCATTCCTCCACAGGGTTTTACTGCTTGTTTATTACCCATTGTCATATATTACATTCTATGGACAGACTGTTTATGTCCTCTTTTTGTATATCCAAATCCAGAATAAAATAATAATCCTGATGATTATTTCCCTTGCCCATTCTCACATCTTTTATGTACACAGGTTCTCCGTTTATATATATCTTCATATGCTCGTTGGCTGTTTCAGGAGTTTCTTTCCATCGTGTGCCGTCATATCCGATGGTGCACATATCCGTACATAAATTCGAAAATTCTACGTCAGCCATCATATGATGGGCTGCAATAGAAAATCCCAGCTGAAGTCCTCCGAGTTCTTTATCATAACTTAAATTTATCCATGAAAGGTGGCCTAAATTTTCACTTTCCGCATCAAATACACCCTGCTCATTTTTTGTAAATACAGCCTTAATGCCGTTTATTCCGTCCTTATAGGGTCCCATTCCCTCATGTACTGCGGATTCTTCTCCGGAGCTTAAATCAATTGTCCATGGCATACGGTCCGTATAGTGTACTTCTCTTTTTTCCTCATCCCAGACCACATCACCGAATACATCCAGTTCCTTTATTTGTATTACCGTCATTCCGCCTATGTTGAAAGACTTGGCTTCATTTCCTCCAACGTATGTGACTATATCCGTTTCATAAGCATATTTAATCTGACCGTCCGGCTCACTGAAATTATTTTCGTTATTTGTATCTGCCGCTTGGTAATCTCTATTTACGAAAAGTTTTCTGCTCTCCGGGCTCCATTCCACATCAAAACCGTAATTTCTCAGCTCTTCGGCTATTACTCCGGTATATCCGTCAATATTATAAGTCATTATGGGTTCTCCGTTTATATAAGCTCTTATATCCGACTTTAATACATTTCCGGATATGCTGCCCTGGGCATAGGCTGTATTAGTTAACGCAAGAACTCCTGCCAAAACGGCTATTATTATTTTTACCCTGTTTTGTTTCCTCATAAATATCCCTCCTGACTTACAAATTTTACACATTTGTAATATTACGGACATCCTATTGAATACACCCATTTTACTGGAAATATCCTCTAAAATCAACATCACCATCATATCGTCATACCGCCCTCTTTTTGGCGTTCTTGACGTATATATACGCACTTTGTAAAATATAGGTATGTACAACAAAATAAATATTAAGGAGGTATTATTATGAGACGCATTGCCGCATTTGGCCTTGCAGTGGTTATGCTTTTATCCCTTGCTTCCTGCGGTACAGGCGGGAAAACCAGCCAAAGCGCTGTGGACGATGAACTGGCGCGGGCAGTGTCATACGGTATCGTATCAGAGGACAAACTTACCGATATGGATAAAACCGTTACCTACAGCAGGTTTTGTGAGCTTCTGACACGAATTGTATCTATGCGCGGTGAAGAATTTGTTCCCGAGTGGGAGGCTCTTGCATCAGATGCCCTTCTTGCCGATGAGCCAATGCAGAGGGATGACGCCCTTCTGGCCATGTTTGAGGCATCAATTATTATGGGTATAGACCGCGAAGAAACCGTCCAGCCGGACTGGGAAGAAAAATCCACAGCCGAAGACTGGTGGCACGGTTTATCCAGAGACTATCCCCTGTTTTCCAACTGGCAGGAACCCTATGCCGGTACATACGACGGCAGTACGGAGTATAACATAATGGAACACGCCGCCTGGCATTTTGAAAAAACTCCTTCCGTTGTTTCGGGACTTCTCCCCTTCGAGCCCGAGGAAGATATGACCTACGGCTTTGATAAAGACGTAAGCTATGAAGAAGCAATACGCGCACTAACAAGACTGACGGAATCAAATGCCAAAATAACCTCCGATGACCCTGTCTATATTCCTGTAACGGAAGCAGGCGGTTATGACACTTCAATTATTACGGACCAGCTTTTATCTGCTGATTCGTCTCTTCCGGAAGTCAGTCAGAATGAGCTTCCATCCGATTGGAAAGGTGCCGGACTCAGCTGTTGTAAGGATGGACACCATATTTACCGCCATTTCAGAGAGTCAGACGTGACATTTTTGGCGGAAAACGGATTTAATTTTCTCCGTCTGTTCTTTGGCTTTGACACTTTACGTTTCCCCGACTATCCCGAGGACGGACGTCTTATTAACGAAAATGAGCTGAAAGAACTTGACCGGCTCATAGCTTGGGGAATGGAGCATGGAGTACATATTCAAATATCCATGGGATTTTATCTGGACGAAAACGGCAACTGCAAACTGGATGATTCTCCTAATATGATGCCGGAAAACGACGCTGAATGGTCTATTGTAAGTGACTACTGGACAATGCTTGCCCGCCGTTACAAGGGTATCCCCAGCAAATATCTGACCTTTGACCTGAGCAATGAGATACAGCCGTCAGTTGACGACTTTGACTATCAGGCAGAAAAGTTCAGTGAAATGGTATCTGCCATTCGTTCGGAAGACAGCGAGCGTGTACTTCTCCACTCATTTGCCGGAGAACCCGATTCAGCCTGGCTGGATTACACAGCTTCCTTGGGAATAGCAGTGGGCTGCCACCCCTACTATCCTATTAATATAGCTACCGGAGACACAGGAGCAGGCTCAGGTTCCTACTTTGAGCCCAGCTGGCCCATGCCCGTTCTTCCTGCATGGCAGATTTCCACACTAAACGCGCCTTTAACGCTCAAGGGAGAAATAAGCGGTGCCAGCCTGTCTATCCATGTAGGCAAATCCGGTCCCAATGCACAGCTGGAGGTTTTGGCTGACGGAGTATCTATACAGACACTGGATATGCCTGAAACCCTTTGGGAGGAAAACGGTGAGTGCTGGTACGGAGAAGATATGCTTACCGTTCAGCTTCCTGAAGGTGCAACAGAAGCTCAAATATGGGTGCGCAACGAAGATGCCCACATTGATACAGTAATAGTCGAAGGTCCCGCCGGACGTACATCCGTTGTATTCAGCAGTGATGCGCCCGATGACCCCGAACCGCTTCCCGTAGTTATCAACAAAGACGGCAGTTACAGCAATACAAACAATACTGTAATTACCGGAGAGGATATTTATAATAAGGCCATTAAGCCATATCAGGAGACAGCACAAAAGTATGGTGTAGGCTTTATGATAGGCGAATTTGGTAGCTTTGCGGACGCTGACTGGGACATTAATGTGGTAGCTGCATATCAGGATACAATGCTGGGACTTTTCAAAGAAAAAGGTCTTGGCTGGTGCT
>CABPCX010000160.1 GCA_902406135.1 uncultured Eubacteriales bacterium | reverse complement strand
TACTACATCAATAACGACAGCAACAAGAATAATAATGCCTTTAAATACTTCCTGCCAGAAAGAATTGATGCCCATAAGATTCAGACCGTTTGTGATTACCCCAATAATTAAAACTCCAATAAAAGTTCCTCCAACAGTACCAACACCGCCTGACATACTTGTTCCGCCGATTACTACCGCTGCGATGGCGTCCATTTCAAATCCGCTTCCTAAAGTAGCGGCTGCTGAACCAAGACGTGCTGACCATACGATACCGCCGATGCCGCAGAGAACACCGATAAGTATGTAGGGAATCATATTGTATTTTCTTACGTTTACGCCTGAGTACTGAGCGGCTGTTTTATTGCCGCCGAGGGCATATATGTAATATCCGAAACGTGTCTTATTAAGAAGTATCCAAGTGGCAATAAGGATTATTACCGCATAGATGATTATTATGGAAACTCCGCCGAAGCTTGTATTTCCAAGGGCTGTGTATGCGTCATTTCTTATACGGATAGTTACACCACCTGAGATTATCTCAGTAAGGCCTCGTCCTATACACTGGGTGGCCAGTGTGGCAACGAAGGCAGGAACCTGCAGGTATGCAATAGCGATACCGTTTATTGTTCCTATAAGAGCTCCTATGGCAAGACAGCAGATTACTGTTACCCATACGGGTGCTTCCATATTTGTTATCATATAAGCTCCGATTACACCTGTAAGACCTACTGTTGAGCCGACTGATATATCTATCTCGCCCATAAGTATTGCCATAAGCATACCGCAGCAGATTATGGCGTTTACTGAGTTAGCCTTTAAAAGGTTGAGCAGGTTGGAGCCTGTCATAAACTTTGGCGTATTGATAGTTACTATTACTACAAGCAGAATGAGACCTATGATTGTTCCGAGATTGCGTTTAAGAAATGAGCCTTTAGCCGGAATAACCAAATCCTTTTTCTTTTCCATTGTTGTACCTCCTGAGTTTTGTTATTCTCTGTCTGTTGCAAACTTCATTATGGCTTCCTGCGAGAACTCTTCTTCTGACAGTTCGCCGGTTATTTTTCCTTCGCACATCACATAGCAGCGGTTGCACATATTGATGATTTCGGGAAGTTCGGATGATACCATAATTATGGATGCTCCGTTTGCCGCAAGTTCGTCAATGATGGCGTAAATTTCTGCTTTTGAGCCTACGTCGATACCCCTTGTGGGCTCATCAAGGATTATTACCCTGGGGTCGTTTGTGAGCCATTTGCTCAGAACAACCTTCTGCTGGTTGCCGCCGCTTAAGTTGCCTGCTATCTGTTTGGAAGAAGTGATCTTTATTGAGAATTTCTTTCTGTATTCTTCGACCATATTGTCCCAGGCTGCGTGTTTAACGCCTATACCGCTTATATAGTTTTTAAGTGAAACCAGACCCATATTGAACTTAACGTCATTTTTAAGTATAAGTCCTTCTGCACGTCGGTCTTCGGAAACGTATGCGATACCGTTATCAATGGCATCCCTTGGCTTTTTGATTTCTATTTTTTTACCGTCAAGATATATTTCGCCGCCGGACTTATGAAGGGCACCGAATATGGTTTTCATAAGTTCTGTACGTCTTGCACCGACAAGACCGGCAAAGCCTATTATTTCGCCGTATCTCGCATAGAAATTTATATCATTGAAATATTCTTTATGTGATAAGCCTTTTACCTCAAGGGAAACGCCTTTGATTTCGTGTTTGTTTCTTGTATAATAGCTGGTCAGTTCTCGGCCGACCATCATTTTTATAAGTTCGTCTTTATCGGCCTCAGCAGTGGGCACGCTGCCGACCATTTTTCCGTCTCGGAGAACTACTATTTTATCGGTTATTGTGAAGAGTTCTTCAAGACGATGAGAAATATATATTATTCCTACACCTTTCTTTTTAAGAAGGCGGATGATATCAAAAAGTGTCTCAACCTCACTCTGAGAAAGAGATGACGTAGGTTCGTCCATAACAACTATTTTTGCCTGAGCTGAAACGGCTTTAATAATTTCTACCAGCTGCTGCATACCGATGGAAAGATTTTCTACCAGCTGGTCAGCCCTGAGATTAAGATGAAGATCGTCTATAACTTTCTGGGTCTCTCTTTCCATTGCCTTTTCGTCTACAAATCCGAATTTATTTTTGGTCTCACGGCCTAAAAAAACATTAGCGGCAATGGTTCTAGCAGGAACAAGTATGATTTCCTGATGAATGATCCTGATTCCGTTTGCTCCTGCGACAGCAGCGGAGCTGATATTTTTTAATTCTCCGTTTATATAGATATCTCCGGAGTCTGCCTTATAGATTCCTCCGAGTATTTTGATCAAAGTTGATTTTCCCGCTCCGTTTTCGCCGAGTATGGAAACTACTTCTCCCTCATCGACTGTAAGATTTACTCCGGTAAGAACAACATTTGAAGCAAATGATTTTGTGATGTTTTCCATCTTTAACAATTTAGTTTCATTCATAAGCCTACCTCGTATTCTTTGAAATCAAGCCTTTGAGTTATATAAAAAAATTCGGCTCAAAATCAAATTTTGAGCCGAATCGTATAATCAAAGACAATTTACACGTCAGCCAATTCTCTGCCTTTCATTGTTTAAAGCAAACAGACTAAACTGTTTGACTAGTCAGCTGAAATTACTGCTCAAGTGAATCCCAAGCGTCAAGATCGTAATCATCGATGTTGTCAGCTGTGATGCTGTATGATTCGATACTTGTGTTGAACTCGATTTCTTCACCGTTTAAAAGAGCAACAGCAGACTGAACGCCTGTATATCCCATGTATGTAGGTCTCTGAGCTGAGCTCTGAACCATTGTACCATCTTTGATAGCATGTTTTCCGATGGGAGCGCCGTCTTTTCCGAGGATATCGATTGAACCTGTCTTGCCTGCTTCAGCAACTGCCTGAACAGCACCTAAAGCTGATGTGTCGTTGATAGCATAGATTACATCGATATTGTCGTGTGCCTGAAGTGCGTCTGATACAACTTCGAATGATGTTTCTGTTGAGCCGGCACCTTCAACAACCTGTACTTCTACGAAAGCGTCAGGATTTTCTGTGTTATCTTTGATTCCCTGCCAGAAGCCGTCTACGTTGATGATGCATGATTCAGCTGTCTGAAGGTGAACGATAAGGATATTTGCTCCGTCAGGATGGTTTTCAGCAACCCACTGGCCTGAAAGGTAACCAAGCTGAGTATTGTCAGAAGCAATGATACCGTCAACGAGATCATAATCATCTTCTGTAATTACGTTATCGATGTTGATAACTTTAACGCCTGCATCTTTACATGTCTGAAGAACTGTATGAGCACCTGCTGAATCGTAAGGGATGTAGATAAGAGCATCGATTCCTGCAGCGATCATATCATCGATCTGAGAAGCCTGCTGTGTGGGGTCATTCTGAGGATCGAAGTAGATGAGTTCGCATCCGAGTTCGTCACAAGCCTTCTGAACACCGTCTAATACAGCAGTAAAGTACTCGTTTGTAAGAGTATAAGGTGAGAAACCGATAGTATATGTACCATCACCCTCAGCAGTTGTTTCTTCTCCGCCTTCTTCAGTTTCTTCTGCTGTTGAAGAACAAGCAGCTACGGAAAGAACCATAATACCTGCTAAAATCACAGATAAAAATTTTTTCATAGAAATATCCTCCTTCTTATTGTTTTGAATTAGCTGAGCTCTATTTGATTGTACGAACATATTAGCATATCGATTTTTGTACTTCAATGCTGATTATTCATAAAATGTTAACTTGAAATTTGTTATAATTGTCTATTTGACGTTCGATTTAATATTAATATATGTTCGATTGTGTTTGAAAAAGGGAAAGCTATTGCGAATCATTATTATTATGTTAGTTTAAAGTAAAGATTGGATTTTTTTGTATGTTCGATTATGTTTGAATTTTAATGGTTAAATGATTGAATTATTTTTAAAAATACATTTTTTAATGAAAAAAATACTGCCAAAAAAATTGGCAGTACAATTAATGAATTTACGCTATTATAACGTCAACGTTATATTTTTTTAAGAGATTAAGGCCTTCCTCGTCTATGCCCGAATCGGTGATGACTGCGCTTACCTGAGACAGGTTGGCAAACCCGTTAAGGTCATAGGTATTGAATTTAGAGGAATCCGTCAGAAGATATATTTTTTTCGCCACGGAAAATATGGAGCTTTTAAATCTCGCTTCTGGAGAGTAGCCGTCATAAAGCTTTCCGTCCGCACCTATGGCGGCGGCGCCTATAAATGCCATATCCAGCTGATATTTTTTTATCTGTTCCTCTGCGACGCTTCCTGAGCTGCAGTTTGTTATTCTTATCATTTCGCCGCCAAGCATTATAACCGACAAATTGTCGAAAAGAAGGGCATGTTCAGCCACTTTAAGGTGGTTTGTTACTATTACGGCCCTTGTATCCTTATCAAGATAATTTAAAACTATCCTGGTGGTGGAGCCTGCGTCTATAAAAACTCTCCTGCCGTTTTGTATAAGAGTAGCGGCCTTTGCGGCTATTTTTTCCTTGGCTTCCTTATGGGAGATGCGGGCCTCGTCAAAGGATATCATTCTTACGACAGGCTGGTTGTCCATTAATGCTCCGCCATGGGTCCTTGTTATATTATACTGCTGGGCGAGAAGATTCAGGTCCCTTCTGGCGGTCATTTCAGAAATGCCAAAACGCTCGGCAAGGTCCTTTACTTCGACCTTATGCTGTTTCTGGAGTATGTTAAGTATTGCCAGACATCTTTCATTTTTGTTCATTATGATGACACCTCTTTTGAGACGGCTGTTTACGGGTATATATAAACATTATAACATCAAAACGAACATATTCAAGCATATTCAAACATACTAAGCTCTTTTATAATATTTAATATCATTATCTGAAATAACCGGTTTGCATATAAAAAGCAGAAAGCCTGTTATAACGGCCTTCTGCCTGTTTTATAAAAAAATAATGGGGGTTAAAATGAAAATTTCTTTTTCAAATTATGCACTTTCTGAAGATTTTTGGCTCCGTCAGCACCCATA
>CABPCX010000159.1 GCA_902406135.1 uncultured Eubacteriales bacterium | reverse complement strand
TGTTCTTATATTTTATATATCACATGGACTGCCCATCGGCTGCCTATGTAAAAATCTTTTCTAAAAAAAGACATACTAAATTACCGAAGTGTACCTTCGGCAATTAAAAATTTATCTATCAATACTCAACGTCGTAATCTTCGCTCTCGAAAAGAGCTGCGGCTGCTTCAAACTCTGCATCGTCATCTATAACGGAATATGTGATGTCTTCCTCTGACTCGCTTACTACCTTAAGCACAGCAGCCTCTGCTTCGTCATTGTCTATATCGCAGCTTTCGATAACAAGTAAATATTCTGTACCGTCAAGAGTTTTTCTGTCGATAACAACAAATTCTATTTCTTCTTCTGTCTCGTCATCAATCATTGTGATGATTTCCATTTCCTCATCAATGTCTTCAATGTTGTTAAATTCGTCTGCCATTTTTTTCTTCCTTTCTTATCTTCTGCTGTCAAGATATCCCTGTAATATGAATACCGCCGCCATTTTATCAATGACGCTCTTTCTCTTATCGTGGCTCAGGCCAGCTGCCATCATTGAATTGTTTGCGGCAACCGTACTGAATCTTTCGTCCCACAGTATTACCGGTATTTTGGGAAATCTTTTTTCCATATGTTCTTTATACGCCTTTGTTTTTTTGCAGCGTACGCCTTCGCTGTTGTCAAGATTCTTGGGATATCCAAGCACTATCTCCTCAACACCGTATTCATCTATTATCTGCGCAATCCTGCCAAGGCTCTGCTTATGCTCGGAAGGGTTGTTTCTTCTTATTATTTCAACTCCCTGGGCAGTCCAGCCAAGGGCATCGCTTACCGCAACGCCTACGGTCTTGTCCCCCAGGTCTAATCCTAAAATACGCAATGTATTCTTCCTTTCGGTCTATCAAGCTTTTCTTCTCAGATAATCTTTAACTATTTCTTCAAGTATTTCGTCTCTTTCCAGCTTTCTTATGATGCTTCTGGCATTTTTATAGCTGGTTATATATGTGGGGTCTCCCGAAAGTATATATCCCACAAGCTGGTTTACGGGATTATATCCCTTTTCCTCAAGGGCAGCCGTTACCGTAAGCAGTATCTTTTCCGCTTCGCTTGTATATTCTTTCTCTACAGCCCCGAATCTCATAGTCTCGTTCATTGAATTTTTCTTTTCCATATTATCACTCCCAATGTAAAGAAAATTCTAATCTTCATTAGTATTAATTAATTCTATAATAATTCCGCCGGATTTGCAACGCAATTAAAAAAGTCTTAACTTTTTAAAGTATCCTTCCTATTGCTTTTTCGTCCTCTGACGACACAATCTCCGTATCAAGTATTTTATTCTTGATATTTTCACTGCTTTCGGAAAGCACCCTTATGTAGTTTGTGGTATAGCCTTCGTATATATTATGCTCTATTTCCCTTTCATATAAAACAGGCATTGCCCTGCCTTCAAAACTTTTGATAAATTCATCGGCCATACGGTCGCTGGCTTCTATCAGTCTTGAAGTACGCTCGTTTTTAACGGCATTAAGTATCTGATTGGGCATTACGGCCGCAGGAGTGCCTCTTTTAGGTGAATAGGGGAATGCGTGAATTTTCGCAAAACCTATCTTCTTGGCAAACTCCAGGCTCTTTTCAAAATCTTCATCGGTTTCATCGGGGAATCCCGCGATTATATCCGTTGTAATGGCCACATTGGGGAAATATTTTCTCAAAATCTCAACGGCCCTTTCATAGCCCGCCGCGTCATACTTTCTGTTCATTCTTTTAAGGGTTCTGTCACAGCCGCTCTGTAAGGACAGATGGAAATGGTCACAGACCTTATCAAGCTTTGAAAGCTCCGATGCAAACTCCTCTGTCACTATGTTAGGCTCCACGGAGCTGAATCTTATTCTTTCTATGCCTTCCTGCTCCTGAACTCTTTTTATTACGTCAAGGAGGGTAACTCCCTTAAGATCTTTTCCATAGGAAGCCACATGTATACCCGTAAGTATTATTTCCTTGAAACCGTTTTCGGCAAGCACCTTTACTTCGTCCATTATATCCTCAGGGTCACGGCTTCTGATGGGTCCCCTTGCATAGGGTATTATACAGTATGAACAGAACTGGGAACATCCGTCCTGTATTTTAAGATAGGCCCTTGTTCTGTCGGCCAGTTTGCTTATGGTAAGATGCTCGAATTCCCTTTCTTTTGCTATCTGGCCTACAGTGCTTACAACACCCATCTCAGGCACATAGCTCTCCACCAGGTCAACTATGTCTTTTCTGCCCTTTGTTCCTATTATGAGATTTACTCCTTCTATGTTTTTGATTTCATCAGGAGCAGTCTGGGCATAGCATCCGATGGCCGCTACCACTGCCTCGGGATTCTGTCTTTTTACTTTTCTTATGAGCTGTCTGCTTTTTTTGTCACCGAAATTTGTTACGGTACAGGTATTGATTATATATATGTCAGCCCATTCGTCTATATCCACGATTTCATAGCCCTTTTGTGCAAAAAGCTCGGCTATGGCTTCGCTCTCATACTGGTTTACCTTGCATCCCAAAGCATGGCTTGCAACTTTTTTCATCGGCGTATCTCCTCAATAATACTCTTTATGGTCTTGATTACTGAATTTTCATCATTGGTTCCTATAACGGTTTTGGCCCTGCTTCTGACATATTCGTCGGCATTGAGCATTGCATAGCTGTGTCCTACCTCATCAAACATTTCTATGTCATTGAAGTTATCTCCGAAGGCCGCCGCCTCTTCCTTTTTAATGCCGTAGCGCTCCATTATGTTTTTAAGCGCCACACCCTTATTTACATCAATATTCAAAAAGTCAAGGCTGTTATATCCCGAAAGGGTCATATGCACCCTGCCCTCAAATTTGGGCTTCATTATTTTAAGGGATCTTTCCCTGGGGTCAACGGTGTCAAAAAGCCCTATTTTAAATATGTCTTCGTCCACGCTTTTAAGGTCGTCAACACATTTTATCTCATATCCGAATACGGGCTTTCTCATTATTTCGGCAAGCTCGGGTATATTGGTATATGAATACTTCTTGCCGCACAAAAAGAGCGAAACATTTTCTATTTCTTCCGCAGTGTCCAGTATCTCGCAGACCACATCTCTGTCCATGGCGTTTACATACAGTTCTTCATCGTTTTTAACCGCATATCCGCCGTTTTCGGCAATATATATTATGTCGTCATCAACCGGTTCAAACTTTCTTTTTAAAGACATAAGCTGTCTTCCGCTGGCTGCGGCAAACATTATGCCCATATCTTTAAGTCCCTTTATTATTTCGTATATTTCACTGTCAAGTCTGCCTTCACTGTCAAGAAGTGTTCCGTCCATATCAGTGGCAATAAGTCTGATCATAAGCCTGCCTCCGTTTTCTTCTGCTTTAAGAAATCAAGCATTATCACGTCTATTATTTCCGCTAATTATTTATTTTAACACAATACAAACTCTTAAACAACTAAAAACCTCAATTGCCGCAGTTTGGCAGAGGGCTGTTTATTTTTAAAAAACCAAAAGAGGCGTTCTGTCCGAACGTCTCTTGAAAGTCAGCATATCTCTGGGGCAAATGCACCAAAACTATTTTTTCCAGAGAAATTTTCCGCTGTATATTTTTTATTTTTCCTTTCTGCCGCCCGTAAGCATAAGCCCGCTCATAAGGGCCGTAAAGGGTGCCACCGTAACAAGGCCGAAACTTCCCACAAGGGTATCAAGAACTTCCGAAGCAACATACTTATAGTTCAAAATATTTATAATGGGTGTGCCCTGGGCCATAAAAGTCATAAGAAGGGCAATATATCCGCCTGAATATGCAAGGAGCAGTGTGGTTGTCATGGTTCCCATGGCCGCACGTCCCACATTCATTCCTGACTTGGCTGCCTCTTTCCACGAAATATCAGGCTTTTTCTGAACAACTTCATGGACCGCTGAAGTTATATCCACCGAAAGGTCCATCATGGCTCCCGAAGCCCCTATAAATATGCCGCTGACAAAAATCTGTGTAAGATTAAGATGCTGGTATCCGCTGTAAAGCAGTGTTTCCGAATAGGACATAACCGCTCCGTGGATTTTAAACATATCCGTAAATATCATTCCTATGATGCATGTGGTCGCCGTACCCAGCATTGAGCCCATAAACGCCGTAAGGGTTCTTTTATCCACGCCGTAAACTAGGAATATTATGACGGCTGTAAGTACGACCGTTATACCCATTCCCACAATGACCGGATTCATTCCCCTGAGATAACAGGGAACAAGTATCTTCCATATCATAAGTACCGTTATTACAAAGGACAATACGGCAAACACACCGTTTTTGCCCGCAAACAGTATAAGAAGGACTATAAACATTATGGCAAGGATTACCTCCTTGTCCACCCTGTAGTGGTCAGTCATGGTAACAGACGTTATTCCTCCTGCGTCATCATAACTCACCACAACGAGAGCTTCATCTCCGGGAGAGTACATCTTGTCATTTTCCAGCGACCCGGAAAGCATATTTACACCTTCAACTATTTCGCCTTCAAACATACCGTCCAGTATCTTAAGCTCACAGAGCTGCTCTCCTGACTGTACAAGTCCTGTATTTATTACGCTGCTTTCATCCGTGCTTATTACCTCTGCCTTACACTTTTCACTTTCCGTATATATAAGAGCACCCTCATAGCCGGTTGGGATGGCTATGAGGATGATTATAAGAAGAAAGCCTAGTATAAGCTGAGTTACATAGTTCAGTTTATTCGATAATGCTTTCATTTATTTTACTCCGATTATTTTACGCCTGTTAATTCTGCAAGATTGAAGTAGATGTCTGTGTTGTCATAGTAGCCTTCGAAAAGTTCCTGGCCTGCTCCCATTGCAAGTACTTCTACAGGAAGTCCTGTATGAGCATATGATGAGAAGCTGACGCCTGACTTATTGTTGAGAAGGTGTGTGATTGTTACTGTTAAAGGCTCGTATGTACCGTAAAGAACATATTCTTCCTGTGTAAGCTCTACGCTTTCGCCAGCCATAGTCTTGTCATAAGCTGCTTTTAACTTGTTGTATTCAT
>CABPCX010000158.1 GCA_902406135.1 uncultured Eubacteriales bacterium | reverse complement strand
GGATTTATATTTTTCAGGATACTTTTGCTCGGATGTAAGGACGGACTCCTGGCAGGAATAGTGCTGTCCTTTGCAAGAGGGCTTGGAGAATACGGAGCCACAAGTATGGTTTCGGGCTATACTCCCGGCAGGACCGCCACCATATCCACAACGGTATATCAGCTGTGGAGGGAAGGAAATGACGCTTTGGCATATAAGTGGGTATTCATTAACCTTGCCATATCGTTTGTTGTTCTTCTGGCTCTGAATCTGTTTGAAAGACGTGCCAAGAATGAGGGGGTGCGGAATTGGAATTAAAGGTCAAAATAAGAAAAAAGCTCAGCTCTTTTGTTCTTGATGCTGATTTTGAGACTGATATCCCCATGGCGCTTTTGGGAGCCAGCGGCAGCGGCAAAAGTATGACGCTTAAATGCATTGCAGGCATCGAAAAGCCCGACAGCGGCACCATCATTTTAAACGGAAGAACTTTATTTGATTCGGATAGAAGAATAAACCTGTCTCCCCAAAAAAGAAATGTAGGCTACCTGTTTCAGAATTATGCTCTTTTCCCCAATATGACTGTGAGAAAGAACATAGAAGTGGGGATAAAAAGAAAAGATTATGATGCAGGGGCAATAATAAAGGATTTTTATCTGGAAGATGTAGAAAATAAATATCCCTACGAAATATCGGGAGGACAGCAGCAGAGGACGGCCCTGGCCAGGATAATAGCTTCCCAGCCGGATATTCTCCTTTTAGATGAGCCCTTTTCAGCCATAGACACTCATCTCAGATGGCAGCTTGAAATGACCACATCGGATATAATAAAAAAATTCGGAAGTCTGTATCTTATGGTCACCCACGACAGGGGGGAAGCCTATAGAAACTGCGGAAATATATGTATAATCGACAACGGCATAGGGAAACGTTTATAAAAAAGCCTTCAAGTGTCGGTGCGGCAAGAATATTGGGGATAAGAAATATATTTGAGTTTAAAAATGTGGATAAGGAAGGAAATATATTTGTACCTCAGTTAAATACCGTCTTAAAAATATCAGGCAGTGCGGAAAATTATAAATATATAGGCATAAGAGAACAGCTTATTGATTTTAACGGAAACGAAAATAAAATAGACTGTGTTGTAGAAAGAGTCATATATGATATTTTTTCGACTATAATAATTTTAAGACCTGTTAACGGCGGAAACGGTATTTTAAGAGTCGAGGTTAAAGGAGACACATTTCCGGAGCTTTATAACGGAAAATGTCTTAGTATAAATATCAGACCTGAAAATATCCTTTTGCTTAAATAAAAGGAGGAGTTTAAATGTATACTGCGGCGGTAATTACCGTAAGTGACAGAAGTTTTAGAGGCGAACGTGAAGATAAAAGCGGCCCCGCTGTAAAAGAAATGCTTGAAAAAGACGGGTATGAAGTCGTATTATGCGAGATAGTTCCCGATGAAAAGGAGAAAATATCCGAGGAGCTTATTAAAGCATCTGCAAAGGATATAGCGCTCATAGTTACTACAGGCGGTACGGGCTTTGCACCCAGGGACGTTACGCCTGAGGCAACGGTGGCTGTATGCGAAAAAATAGTGCCCGGCATACCCGAAGCAATGAGGATGCTTACTATGAAATATACCGAACGCTCTATTTTATCAAGGGCGGCGGCAGGCATAAGAAAGAGGTCCCTTATAATAAATCTTCCGGGAAGCCCAAAGGCAGCCCTGGAAAATTTTGAGGCGGTAAGTTCTCCCATAAAACATGGGCTTAAAATGCTTAGAGACGAACCGGGAGACTGTGCAACAGAATAATGCGTCCGGATAAAATCAAGGATTTCTGCAAAGTATTTTTGCAGGAGTCCTTATTTTTATGCCATTGTGTTGACTAAGCCAGTATGAAATAATATCATATAAATATGCAGAAATAATATTTTGGCATAATGTCATTTATGCCGAAGGGATTAAGGTGCTTTCATAACAGAAAGAGAATAGGGAATGCGGTGAAAATCCGCAGCAGCACCCACTACTGTAACTTGGACGAAGCTTTTTGGGAGAAATCCGCCACTGGCCACTGGCCGGGAAGGTTAAAAGCTGAGGATGATGAGAAGTCAGGAGACCTGCCTTAATCATAATTCAAATGCAAATCTCGGGGAATGGAGATGGGTATTATTTTTGTGCCCGTTTTCCGAAGAAAGGACTGATGCCTGCTTATTTTAGTCAATAAAAATGTGGAATACGGGAGGAGAAAAAATGAAAAAAACATTCACTAAGATTATTGTAAGGCTGACAGCAGCTATGCTGTCATTAAGTCTGTGTGCCTGCTCGTCAGCGGGAAGCACAGAGAACACAAAAGACAAAAACATATCGGTAAATGATACGGAAGAAAAAGAGCATATAGTGGTTACTGACAGTATAGGCAGAGATGTGGAGATTCCCTATCCTGTTACAAAGGCAGTAGTTGCCAATGCGTATAACACAGAGATAATAAATGCAGTAGGAGCTTTAGACTGTGTTGTAGGAGTGGACTACAACATATATCAGGATAAAGAATCATGGAAAAACAGATTTACTGAAGATATGGTCATAGGCAAGAGCCAGAAGGACTTAAATTATGAAAAAATAATTGAACTTCAGCCGGAAGTACTTATTCTTACCGGAAACGGCACCTGGGAAGAAGCGGAAAAACAGCTGGAGCCCTTTGGAATTAAAGTTATTGTATGTAATGCCTATTATACCAACGAATTTGAAAAGAGCTGTGATATCCTTGGCAAGGTGTTTGCCAAAGAAGAAAAATCGGAAGAACTTAAAAAATATTTTATGGAAAAATTGGACTATATACAAAGCCAGTTAAAAGACGTACCTAAAAAAAGAGTGTACTTTGAGTACAGGAAAGAAGGAAATACGACTGTTCCCGGTGACTTCTTTTACTATATGGTAGAGTATTCCGGTGCGGACAACATATTTAAAAATGCCAGTGCGGTACAAGTAGAGTCCGAGGCGGTAGTGGAGGCAAATCCAGAATATATTATCAAGGTATCTGCTCCGGATGTATATTCATCATACTATCCGCCTACACAGGAAGAACATAAGGCAATTAAAGAAGAAATTATGTTCCGCCCGGGATGGGACGAAATAGACGCAGTTAAAAATGACAATATACTGCTGCTGTCCCACTATGTCCATGGAGGCGCTTCAAAACTTGTAGGAACAATGTATATTGCTAAATTTTTATATCCGGAACAGCTTTCCGAACTGCGTCCTGAGACTGTTTTCAGAGACTGGCTTGAGGAATTTCAGAAACTTGATTATATCGAAGGCCATACTTATCCGGAATTTTCATTTGAGGATTGAATATGCAGACAGAATATATGGATATAAGAAAAAAGTACACTGTAAGGGAAAACAGAAAAAAGAAAATGCTTGCGTTAAGCATATTGGTCTTACTTGCGGCCGGGTTTTACTTTGTTACGGTAGGATATTCCGATACCGATACCATACAGGTTTTCAAGGCGGTTATTGCGGGTATATTCGGAAAACTTGACTGCGGCAGCAGAGAGCAGAATGCGGCCTATAAAATAATTATACTTATGCGTATGCCGAGGGTTGCTATGGCTGTTATTGCAGGCGCAGGTCTGTCCGTAGCCGGAACATCCATGCAGGCGGTTACAAGAAATCAGCTTGTAAGCCCCTTTACCATGGGCATATCTTCTGCGGCAGCCTTTGGAGCATCTATGTGTATTGTATTCGGCAGCGGCTTATTCTGGGGGCAGGAAATAGGTATTATATCAAGTGCGTTTATTGCTTCGGCCTTCTGCGTAATGCTTGTATATATTATTTCTTTGAAATCGGGAATGAAGGCAGAAACCATTGTTTTGACAGGCATTGCGTTAAATTATTTTTTCAGCGCTCTGTCATCGGCAATTGAATTTTTTGCTAAGGAAAATAAATTATCGTCTATAGTCCAGTGGACCTTTGGAACATTTAACGGAATAGTGTGGAAAGACGTATTGATTTCGGGGATTATAACGCTTATTGGCATTGCGGCCGTAGTTTTAAAAAGCCACGAGCTGAATGTAATGTCCTATGGCGATGACGAAGTGGCGGTTGGTCTCGGAATAAATCCCAAAAGAATAAGGGGAATGGTCTGCGTAGTGGCCGTAATGATGACGGCGGCCATAATAAGCTTCACCGGAGTAATAGGATTCGTAGGACTTGCGGCTCCGCATATTGCCAGAATGATTATCGGCAGTGACCATAAATACTTACTGCCATTTTCGGCAGTCAGCGGCGCCCTGCTGCTTATGACGGCTGATGCCGTAGGAAGGACCATATTGCAGCCGGTGAGTATTCCCGTTGGAATAGTCGTATCGTTTATCGGGGTTCCCATATTTGTTCATCTCATATTAAAGGAGAGGAGAAATGCGTCTTGAGCATTAAGGCTGAAAATATATGCTTTGGATATAAAAAGCTTCCTATGATACTGAAAGACATAAGTTTTGAAGCGGAAAATAGTGAAGCGGTATTCATCCTTGGACCCAACGGAACAGGAAAGACAACACTGTTAAAATGCCTGTGCGGCATACTCAAACCGGCATCGGGAAAGGTATATATAAATGGAAATGATATCAGCAGAATGAGCATTGCCGAAAGAGCAGGAAAAATAGCCTATGTGCCGCAGAACAGCCAGGATGTATTTGGTACAGAGGCCATAGACATTATTATGCTTGGAAGAACAGCAGGAACAGGCCGCAGGCTTAATAGCGAAGACAAAGAGTTTGTCTTTGATATTGTAGAAAAAATGAATATCGAAAATCTGGTTTACAAGAAAATAGGCCAGATGAGCGGCGGAGAAAGACAGAGGATATTTATAGCCAGAGCCCTTGCGCAGAATCCGGAGGTGCTTATTTTGGATGAGCCAACGTCAGCCCTGGATATAAAAAATCAGTTTGAGACCATGAAGCTTATAGTATCCCTGGCCCATACAAGGGGAATAAGCGTTGTTATGACGGTACACGATATAAATACTGCGGCGGCGTTTGCGGATAAAATAATGCTTTTAAAAGATGCAAAAATATG
>CABPCX010000157.1 GCA_902406135.1 uncultured Eubacteriales bacterium | reverse complement strand
GTTAAGTCCCCTATAACGTTTTCGGAATCGAAAATTTTTCCTATAAGGGCAAGCATAAACTCATGCTGAGTATTTATTCTGTCTAAGTCCTGCTGAGCATATCCCTTTCTGAATCGAACAAGCTGTTCAGCCTGCTCGCCGTTAAGGTGCTGCTGGCCTTCCTTAAGGTCAATTATAGGGCCGCCGTTATCGCTCATATCCCAGTACATATCCATAGGAACATACATATCCACGCCTCCGACAGCGTCTACAATTTCTTTAAATGCTGTAAGGTCAATGGCTACATAATGGTCAATATCTACATTGAGAAGATTTTCAAGTGTCTGAACCTGATATTCATTATTTTTTTCACCCGCATAGGCATAGAGCTCCGTTATTTTACATTCGCCTGTGGTGCCGTATTTTGTGGGTATGTATTCGCCTCTGCCGTTATTCTGCATATCAAGCATAATGCTTTCAGACATAAATACCTGAGTATCTCTTGGTACAGAAACAAAATATGTATCGCCTGTAGTTGTATCAAATGAAACAACGAAAATTACGTCAGAGTGTATTCCGCCTTCGTCGGTTCCGAAAACAGCAAAATTTATCCTGTCATCCGAAACGGCAGCATCAGTATTTCCGCCGCCGGAAGAATTAAGGGCTTCCTGTTTGTCGCGCTGGGATTTAAAGGCAGTTGCCGCTAAAACAAAAACAGCAGAAAATATAAATACAATGACAAAAACTGTAAGTATAAACCTGCCAACTAATTTTTTCCTTCTTCTTCTTCTTTTATAATTGCTGTTTTCCTTATTACTCACCGAAATTCTCCCCATCTCTATCTAACAAAACCAAAAAAGTTAACAAAACTAAAATTAGCTATGTAATTATATCAAAATTTCCCCTTTTTTACAATAAAAATGTGATTTTTAAGATTTCTTTAATTTTTTATTTTAATTTTTGTATTAAAATTGTAAAAACTATTTGCACATTTACTTTAAAAGTTGTATTGTATATAACGTCAAATAGGTTATTTGTATTGTGAATGTTAACGGAGGTTTACTGAATGAATTTAAAGTTAAAACGATTTAAGATAAATATAAAATGCTCGATAGCTGTTATAGTTATTGCTTCCTTATTAACTACATATCTTATGTTTAAGGTGTCGCCTGACTATTCAGCAATCTTTCTTGAAATCGCAAATGAAGAAAAAATACTGCTTCTGTTAAATTACATACCTATTTTGATACTAATGTTATTTTTATATTTTGTGTCCGGCAACTGTATATTTTCTTCCGGCATTCCCGCTATGGTGTTTATCGGAGGTTCATACGCCAACAGCGTAAAATCAACACTTCGCCAGGACCCCCTTATTCCAAGCGATTTATCTGTTATTACAGAAGTAAAATCTATACTTTCCAATTATGACCAAAAGTATACTACACTTGCCATAGCTGCGGTAGTGCTCGTTATACTTATATGTGTGGTTGCTTTTATATTCTTTAAAAGAAGTGACAGCCTTGCAAATGTTATTTGTACATTTTGTTTTTTTGGATTACTTAATACCGTTTATTCAAATACAGAGTTATATGACAGTTTCCCCGTAAACGGAAATATATATTTCAAAGTAAACCAGTACGCTTCAAAGGGCTTTTTATACAGTTTCCTTTATGATACAAACAATCTTAAGGTAGATAAGCCCGACGGTTACAGCTCATCTGATTTTACGGCTTCAAAATCAGAAATTGACTATGAAGCCTTTGATGACGTGTCTAAACCAAACATCATAATGGTTATGAGCGAGGCGTTTTCCGATATAAGCAATTCGGACTTCTTAAGCTTTGACGGTTTTGATAATCCCCTTGAGTTTTATAATGACTTCATAATGCGTGATGATGTTGTTTCCGGCCATATAGTTGTTCCAAACTTTGGAGGCGGAACATCCGATACGGAATTTGACGTTTTGACGGGATGCTCCACAAGAAATATAGAAAGCACACAGGTATCTTATAATTTTGTAAGAACTCCCATTGAGTCTATGCCCAGAATGCTTGAGAAAATAGGATATGATACCCTTGCAATACATCCCGGATACGGATGGTTTTATAATAGAACAAATGTATATAACAATATGGGATTTGATGATTTCGTATACCTTGAAGAAGACTTTGACCTGAAAACACAGAGTAAGGGCGGTTATATATCTGATGAAGTTACAGCACAGTCAATTATAGAAAATTTTGAAAAACATTCGGAAGAAAGCGATGACCCTCTGTTTGAATTTTGTGTAACTATACAGAATCATGGACCCTATGAAGAAAAGTATGATAATCAGGAAACAAATTTCACTACTGATGTATATCTCACAGATGAGGAAAAAGCCATATATTCAGGATACTTTGAGGGAATAGATGATGCTGATGCTCAGATAGAAACTCTTGTAGACTATTTTGAGGACAGTGACGAGCCTGTAGTACTTGTATTTTTCGGTGACCACCTTCCCGGTTTCTCTAACGGAATGTCATATTTTTCTGAGTTCAGACCTGATATAGACCTTAACGGAAATCAGTGGCAGCTTCTTAAAGCCTATGAAACACCCTACTTTATCTGGGCTAACGATGCGGCGCTTGAAACCACAAATTTTGCAGAAAACGTAGAAAATATGGATATGCCTGCAAACAATACTATGAGTTCATTCTATCTTGGTTCAATGCTTCTTGAACTGCTTGATTTAGACGGTATTTCTTCATTCTTTGAATATGTTAATGATATGCGTACTTCTATACCCATAGTATTTGATGACTTATATATGCTTTCTGACGGAACTCTGGCAACGGTCTTATCCGATGACCAAAACCAGCTACTGGACTATTATAAGAAATGGGTATACTACAAAATATTCGATGAAGAAGTTTTGTAAACAGTTAATCATATAAAAAACCGGTTCTTAAATAGAACCGGTTTTTGCTGTATATTTTCAGCTGATTTGTTATTCCGCCATTCCAAGGCTAATGACAAGGGCTTTATTTATTTCGGACATAAGCCCTCTGTCTGTACCCCCTATTTTTTCTCTTAATCTTTTTTTGTCTATAGTACGAATCTGCTCCAAAAGTATTACCGAATCCTTAACGAGACCATACTTTTCGGCAGATATCTCTATATGTGTCGGCAGTTTTGCCTTGTTTATCTGAGATGTTATGGCAGCACATATGACAGTAGGACTGTATTTGTTGCCCATATCATTCTGGATTATTATAACTGGCCTTATACCGCCCTGCTCCGATCCGACTACAGGCGAGAGATCTGCATAAAATATGTCTCCTCTTCTGACTGTCATTCTCTTCACGCTCCGCTTAAGATTAAAAATAGTTGAGCGGTATGTAATGATATTAAATTTATGTACCTGCTGTTCAACTATCTTCAGCAGATATTATTTCCTATAAATATGGCATTTATTCCTTTTAAAGGATATTATACATATTTTATTGTCTTTACGATTTTTCCGTTCTGTATATACTGTCTTGGCACTCGCTTGCTGAGGGTACAGAAAACTTCATAGTTTATAGTATCAAGCACAGAAGCGATAAAATCAGCTGTTATCTCTTTATCTCCCTGTCTGCCCATAAGTACGACTTCATCATTGACTTCTACACCGTCTATGTCAGTTACGTCCACCATAAACTGGTCCATACATATTCTGCCCACAATGGGAGCGTATTCGCCTCTTACAAGCACCTTTCCGCCCTTTGAATATGCTCTTATAAATCCGTCGGCATATCCAACGGGTATTGTGGCTATGCGTCTTTTTGAGGGTGCTGTGTACTTTCTTCCGTAGCTTATGCTGTCGCCTTCGTTTACGTCCTTGACATAGCTTACGTGGGTTTTTATTGACATAGCGGGGCTTAATGAAAGATTTTCTTTCTTGACCTCATCAGAAGGATATGCTCCGTAAAGTATTATTCCCGGTCTTACCATATTGAACATCATATTGTCAAAATCCATTATGGCAGCGCTGTTTGCAGCGTGCTTAACGGGAATATGAAGTCCCCTTTCCTCAAGCATATCATTCATTTTAACAAATTTATTATACTGCTCTAAAGTATAGGCTTTGTCTGCTTCATCGGCCGTTGAAAAATGAGTAAACATACCGTTTACATCAATATTGGGAAGCTTTGATATTTTCACTATCTCGTCGGCTGACTCTTCATTTACTCTGTAGCCTATTCTTCCCATACCTGTATCTATTTTTATATGTATGACAGCTTTTTTGCCAAGGGCTGACGCCGCATCTGACAGCTTTTTAGCCGTATCATAGGAATATACTGTCTGTATAAATCCGTTGTTGATTACGTCATTAAGACGAAGCTCAGGCGTATATCCAAGCAGAAGTATAGGCGCTGTTATGCCGTTTTTTCTTAAATTAAGGCCCTCGTCCACGACCGCTACCGCAAGCCAGTCGGCACCGTTGTCAAGAAGTACTTTAGCGGTTTCCACTGAACCATGGCCATAGGCATCAGCCTTAATAATACCGATTATTCCGGAATTTTTGTCAACCTTGGCTCTTATGTTCTTAATGTTTGAGGCAATTGCATCTAAATCTACTATTGCCAGGACTCTTTCTTCATCTGTCATAATTTTCCTCCGTTAATCCGCCTTAAAAACAGAATCATCTATTTCAGGGTTGTATTCAAATTCGTTATATGTAATTATATATCTTTCTTTGCCGTCTTCATCATATATTACAAATTTAAGAGGCTTTAATGTTTCATTGTCTATCCATACTTTTTCCGTAGCAGTATATTTATTTCCGCCGGGAATAACAGCCTCAAGCACCGTGCAGCTGCTTTCATCAAGACTTACGGCCGTATCAACGGCAACATCTTCCGACTGCATATAATTCCTGATAAAACTGCAGAAAAACAGCTCGTCACCGTTGCTTCCTTCGGGTATATCTATATTTACGGTCTCTTTTGTTTTTGCGTTATACTGCGAAATCGTATTTCCGTCATAAACCGTATAGTTTCCGGCCATATTTTCCGGTGCGGTTATTTCCATTCGGTACTCAATAAAACTACCGGAGAGTACCGAATGG
>CABPCX010000156.1 GCA_902406135.1 uncultured Eubacteriales bacterium | reverse complement strand
ACACTGGCACGGCGCGGCAAAGGACAGCTGGTTCTCACACCTTGCCGTGGAAGTTCCCGGGGAAGACTGCTCAAACGAATGGCTTGAGGCAGTATCGGACGAACATTATAACAAACTTTAACAGACAGGAGGCATAAAATATGAGTACACTTATCGCTTATTTTTCTGCCAGCGGAAATACGGCCAGACTGGCAAAAACCTTTGCCGAGGTATTAGGCGGCAGTCTCTATGAAATAAAGCCCGCCGAAAAATATACTTCTGCAGACCTCAACTGGAATGACAAAAACAGCAGAAGCACCCATGAAATGAATGACAAGAAATCAAGACCCGCCATCGAGGGCAAATTAGACAGTATCGAGCAGGACAACATCGTTCTTTTATTCCCTATATGGTGGTACGAAGCTCCCCGCATAATCCAGACTTTCTTGGAAAGCTATGATTTTTCGGGCAAAACCATAGCACTTGCCTGCACATCTGGCGGCAGCGGTCTCGGAAACACCGATGATATTTTAAAGAAATCCTGCAGTGACAGCACAAAATGGGCAGGCGGAAAGAGATTTTCTCCCGGTGCCGGTGCCGAAGAAATAAAGAAATGGACCGACAGTCTTAAGGTACAGTGGTAAGCCCGTCGTAAATTTTAAAAGATACTAAAAAGGAGGACTCCATGAGCGAAAAAAGCAAAAAAGTTCTTATTATATCCACCAGCCCAAGAAAAGGCGGAAACTCCGATACTTTGGCGGAGCATTTTGCCAAGGGAGCGGAAGCAGGCGGACACCAGGTAGAAAAAATAAGCCTCTATGACAAGACCATTAGTTTTTGCAGGGGCTGTCTTGCCTGCCAGAAAACCCAGCGATGCGTTATCCATGATGACGCCGACATCATAGCCCAGAAAATGCTTTCAGCCGATGTTCTGGTGTTTGCCACACCAGTATATTACTATGAAATGAGCGGACAGATGAAGACCATGCTCGACCGTGCCAACCCGCTCTATGCTTCAGACTACGCCTTCCGTGACGTATATCTCATAGCAACGGCAGCCGACGAAGACGAAAGTGCCATGCATGGTGCCATCAACGGTCTTGAAGGCTGGATATCTTGTTTCTCAAAGGCAAGACTTGCGGGAACAGTATTTGGCGGAGGAGTGGAGGGCCCCGGAGAAATAAACGGCCGCTCTGCCATTAAAACAGCCTATGAAATGGGAAAGGCTGTCTAATTTTCAAGTAAACCTGCCTATTAAATATATCCCTTAAATTTAAAAACTCCGAACCTGTACCGGATTCGGAGTTTTATTTTTTTGTATTTAATTATTTCAGCAGTATTTCCCATACTCTTTTGATTACGTCCATATCCTTTAAAATATTATCCCTTTGGCTCTCAACCGGTACGCTTATATCCGTTTCAAATAAATTCCTATGGCAGACGGCTGCATACATCTTTCCTCCGCGGAATGTGACAGCTGTCCGCTCCCCTGCGGCTTTGGCAAAGTCAGTTATTTTTCTTATTCTCTCCCGGGTCAGTATCAAAGGCACATCAGAGGGGTCCATGGCATAGACATCAAAACGGCTGTCAAAATCGTCGTCCGCCGTACCGGTCTTTATGCCTTCCGTCCACTGTCTCATCTCAAGGGGGAATTTTTTATCAAAAATCTGCACCGTATCATTGGTGTCAATGCCTTCAAAACTTATTATCATTCCTTCAAAAAGACTTTGTCTGCCCCTTCTGCCGGCGCTGTTTACCAAAAGGGCTCCCGTCTTAATGTTGGCCGCCCTGAAAGCCCTTTCCCATAAAAGTCCTGTAAGCATATCTCCGCTTTCATACTGCTCACAGTCTCCGCCGACGGCTGTACAGCTTTCCGCAAGCTCCCTTTGGCTGAATCCTTCTTCAAAAGAATATTTTATGTCCGAAAAGCCATCGATGTTTTGGACGGTATCCCTTATGTATGTTTCCTTAAAGGCCCTTTCAAATACGGCTCCGTTATCCTTATTGCCAAATGCTTTTAATCTCAAAAACGTGCAGAGGGAGGCAGCAGCCGAAAATACCGCCGCGGCCATAATCATAATGCCGCCCGTTTCTCCCTTTAATCCAATCAGCAGACAGAACAAAATCATATACACAGGAAAGGATAGTGCCGATATAACCTTTGCCCTTTTTCTGCCCTTCAAGGCCTCTATTATCATTTCTTCCAGTCTGTTTTTCTCCATATTTCTCCCCTGCCTTTTGTCTGCCCAAAATAAACAAAAACACAGAAACAATTCCGCTGTTTCTGTGTTTTCAATGTTCTTATCAGCCTATTCCTCCAAAGAATATGCCAAGTACGTATACTATAAGAGTTATGCCCACAAATACATATTTTGTAACGGGCTCAAACCATTTTCCAAGTTTCTTTCCACAGCCGATTTCAACCTGCTCTCTGGCGTATCCCTTGGGGCATACCCAGAAAAACATAATTGCTGCCAGTACCGCTCCGAGGGGTACGATATATATGGATACGGCATCCATCCATGCTCCTACGGCGTCGCCGCTCTCTATCATAACGCCTACAACGGCCGCAATAACGGCTATTATACATACGGCGGCCTTTCTTGAAATCTTAAACTGATTTTCAATGGCCTCGATGGGTGTTTCAAAAAGGTTCATCAAAGATATAAGAGCCGCAAAGAGTACGGCTATAAAGAAAAGCACCGCAAAGAGTGAGCCAAAGGGCATCTGCTGGAATACTACGGGAAGTGTTATGAACATAAGCGGAGGTCCGCTGGCCACGTCAAGTCCAAAGGCAAATACCGCAGGTATTACTACCATTCCCGCAAGGAGAGCCGCGCATGTATCAAAGAAAGCCACGTTTTTAGCGCATTTTACTATATCCACGTCTTTTTTAAGATAACTTCCGTATACAATTGTTCCAGAGCCTGCCAGAGACAGTGAGAAGAATGCCTGTCCCAGAGCATATACCCAAGTCTTTATATCTCCCAGCTGGTCCCATTTGGGAACAAACATATATTTATATCCCTCAACGGCTCCGGGCAGAGTTGCCACCCGTATAAGAAGAATAATGAAAAATACGAAGAATATGGGCATCATTATCTTATTCATTTTTTCAATACCCTTTGTTACTCCAAGGGCCATTATAATAAATGTAAGGAGCAGGCCCAGCATATGCCAGGGAATGCTTCCGAAGCTTACGGCTATTTCTCCGAAGTAAGCACCCATATCCTCAACCTGTATGAGTGTTCCGGTTACGGCCGCAAAAAGATATTTTAAAAACCAGCCTACGACTACGGAATATCCGATGGCTATTCCCAAAGAACCAACGACCGGTATAATACCGACTATCTTGCCCCATTTTGCGCCGGTTTTTCCAAAGCGCATCTCAGCTGCCCTGGAAAAGGAGCCAAGGGGTCCTGTCTTCATACTTCTTCCGAAGGCCATTTCTCCGATTACTCCGGTAAAGCCAAGAAGTATAACAAATATAAAATACGGTATAAGGAAGGCTGAACCGCCGAATTTTCCTGTTCTGTAGGGGAACATCCAAATATTTCCCATTCCTACTGCCGAGCCTATGCAGGCAATAATAAATCCTATACCGGAACGAAATTCATCTCTCTTTTTTTCATTTGTATTTTTCATTATGTCATCCCCATCTGTTATAACTTAGAAAAGCAGTAACTTTTCCATACTAAAACAATTATACACGAAAACTTCCGTTTCTTACAGACTAAATTTTTAAATCCCTTTAAACGGGCATTTTTTACTTGGGTTTTCATTATTGTTTTAATATGTCTATTTTGGCATTAATTGGTGTTAGATTAAATACTTTTATGCATATTGAATAAAAACCGACTAAAAACTCATCAAAAAAGGCTCTTTTAAACGGCAATTTAGCGATTGAAAGTTTTAAAGCTGCGGTGTATAATGTGTATTAATCATTAAAAATTTAATTTAATTAAAATATTAAGGGGGAACTTTTATGAAGAAATCATTAGCAGCAGTCGTTGCTGTTATGACAGCAATCGCTCTCACAGCATGCTCAAGTTCAGGCAGCACTGAATCAGCAGAAAATACCGAAACTACAGAATCAACGGAAGCCAGCGGTGACGAATATAAAATTGGTATCCTTCAGCTTACACAGCATCCCGCCCTTGATAAGGCAAACGAAGGTTTCATCGCAGCCCTTGACGATGCGGGCATCAGCTATACCGTTGACCAGCAGAATGCATCAGGCGACCAGCCTACATGCCAGACAATTGCAGAAAAACTTGTAAATGACGGAAACGACCTTATTTATGCCATTGCTACTCCCGCCGCTCAGGCCGTAGCAGGTATGACTAAAGATATACCGGTAGTTATCTCAGCCGTAACAGACCCCGCTGAAAGCGGTCTTGTGGCTGATAACGCAGCACCCGGCGGAAACGTAACAGGAGCATCAGACCTTACTCCCGTAGCTGACCAGATAAGCCTTCTTAAACAGCTTATTCCCGATGCTAAAACAGTAGGCGTTCTTTACTGCTCAGCTGAATCAAACTCAGCTATCCAGGCTCAGATGGCTAAGGAAGCCTGTGAGGCAAACGGTCTTGAAGCAGTTGACTTCACAGTTTCAAGCACAAACGAAATTCAGACTGTAGTTGAATCAATGGTCGGAAAAGTAGATGCCATCTACGCTCCTACAGACAACACAATAGCAAACGGTATGGCAACGGTAGCTATGATAGCAAATGACAACGGACTTCCCGTTATCTGCGGCGAAAGCGGAATGGTAGAGTCAGGCGGACTTGCTACATACGGTATCGACTACTACCAGCTTGGATATATGGCAGGCGAAATGGCTGTTGATATCCTTGTAAACGGAACAAACCCCGGTGATATCCCCGTAGGATACCTTTCAGCTGACAAATGCGAATTCGCAGTTAACGAAGAAACAGCTGCCAAACTTGGCATTGACGTATCTTCAATACAGTAAGTAAATAAAAATTATGGCTGGGCCGTTTAAAGACGGCTCAGCATTTTATATTCAATACATTGATATTAAAAACGGCCGCGGGCAGGTATATACAAAAAGCCATAATCTGTATGTTCCTG
>CABPCX010000155.1 GCA_902406135.1 uncultured Eubacteriales bacterium | reverse complement strand
GACCAGAATGAGCGGTACAGGATTAGTTGTATGAGCTGTCATAGGCTCACCTGTCTCATAATCTATCATCTGGTCGCTGTTTCCGTGGTCAGCGCATATTATCATCTGGCCGCCCACTTCGATAAGAGCATCAACTGCTCTTCCTACACATTCGTCAACTGTTTCTACTGCTTTGACAGCTGCTTCAATCACTCCTGTGTGTCCAACCATATCGGAATTTGCAAAATTCACTATTATAAGGTCATATTTATTGGATAATATATTTTCCACAAGAACATCGCAGACCTCAACAGCACTCATTTCAGGCTTAAGGTCATAGGTAGCAACCTTAGGTGAAGGTACGAGTATTCTGTCTTCGCCCGGATTAGGCTCTTCAACTCCTCCGTTAAAGAAAAACGTAACGTGCGCATATTTTTCCGTTTCGGCTGTTCTGAGCTGTTTTAAGCCAAGAGATGAAATATACTCGCCAAGAGTATTATTAAGCACCTGCGGCTTAAAAGCTATGTGTACGTTTGGAAGAGTATCATCGTAACGTGTAAAGCATACAAAGAAAACATTCTTCAGTACCTTTTTGCGTTCAAATCCGTCAAAGCTTTCATCTACGATGGCTCTTGTTATCTGTCTTGCTCTGTCAGGTCTGAAATTGAAGAAGATAACAGAATCATTTTCCTCAATTTTTCCTACAGGCTGACCGTTTTCATCGACAATCACCGTAGGAACGACAAACTCATCATTGACACCGGCGGCATAGGAATTATCTATACATTCTTCAGAACTTACGGCTTTATTTCCGAATCCTTCCATCATCGCATCATAAGCCTTTTCTATTCTGTCCCATCTTTTGTCCCTGTCCATAGCATAATATCTGCCGGATATAGTTGCTATTTTTCCTGCGCCAATATTTCTTATTTCTTCTTCAAGCTCTTTGAGATATTCTTTTCCTGATGTGGGAGGAGTATCTCTTCCGTCAAGGAAAGCATGAATATAAACATTTTTTATTCCGTTTTCCTTTGCCATTTTTATAAGAGCGTATAAATGGGTATTATGGCTGTGAACTCCGCCGTCAGAAAGCAGTCCCATAATATGAAGCGAGGAATTGTTTTTTATACAGTTTTCCATAGCGGCAGTCAAATCAGGATTTTTAAAGAAATCACCATCTTCTATGGCTTTTGATATCCTTGTTAATTCCTGATAAACTATCCTTCCGGCTCCTATATTAAGGTGGCCTACCTCTGAATTGCCCATCTGTCCCTTTGGAAGTCCAACATCCAGACCGCTGGCATAGCCCTTTGAATGAGGATACTTTTTATAGAGCAGGTCCATTACCGGAGTTTTTGCTATTTTAATAGCGTTTCCTTCTGCCCTTTCATTGATTCCATATCCGTCTAAAATCATTAAAACCGTTGGTTTTTTACTCATTTAACATTTTCTCCTTTGGAGTATATCAATAGTTTACTATATCTTTAAATTCTTCTTTAAGTGAAGCTCCGCCTACAAGACCGCCGTCAATATCTTTCATAGCAAAAAGTTTAGCGGCATTTTTGCCGTTAACCCTTCCGCCATACTGTATTCTTATATTTTCGGCAGCTTCGTCGCCGTACATTTCTCTTATTACGCCTCTTATAGCGCAGCAGACTTCTTCAGCTTCCTCGCTTGTGGCAGTCTTGCCTGTTCCGATGGCCCATATGGGTTCATAAGCGATAACAACCTTTACAGCCTCATCAGCAGTTAAACCGTTTAAGCCGCATTTTATCTGCATTCTGACAAAGTCTATTGTTATGCCCTGCTCACGCTGCTCAAGGGTCTCTCCACAGCACATAATAGGTGTAAGACCATGCTCAAGGGCTTTTTTAACTTTCTTGTTTACAGTTTCATCTGTTTCGGCAAAATACTGTCTTCTTTCTGAATGGCCAAGAATAACGTATTTTACTCCTGCGTCTACAAGCATTGCAGGTGAAATTTCTCCTGTATAGGCTCCACTTTCTTCAAAATACATATTTTCAGCACCAAGAGCTATATTTGTACCCTTGATAACATTTCCTACCGGTATAATATCTATGGCAGGAACACAGAAAACTACATCCACCTTATCTGTATCCACATACTGTTTAAGCATCTCAGCAAGCTTTACAGCTTCGGAAGGAGTTTTATTCATTTTCCAGTTTCCTGCAACGATTTTCTTTCTCATTTATGTTTCCTCCTCATTTGTCCTGCACAGCCGCAACACCGGGGAGCTCTTTTCCTTCAAGGAATTCAAGAGAAGCACCGCCGCCTGTTGAGATATGGCTCATTTTATCGCCGTATCCAAGCTGGTTTACAGCCGCAGCAGAGTCTCCGCCGCCGATTATGGTAGTACCGTCGATTTCTGCCATAACTTTGGCAATGGCCTCTGTGCCCTTAGCAAAGTTTGAAAATTCAAATACGCCCATGGGACCGTTCCAAACAACAGTTTTAGCGTTTCTAAGAGCGTCACAGAATAATTTTCTTGTTTCAGGACCGATATCAACGCCCATCCAGCCGTCAGGTATGAGACCTGTGGGAACTATATCGCTGATAGCATCATTTTTAAATTCTTTTACAACAACTGTATCTATGGGGAGAAGGAATTTTACGCCCTTCTGTGAAGCCTTAGCTATCATTTCTTTAGCGTATTCTACCTTATCTTCTTCAAGGAGTGAATCTCCAACATTTCCGCCAAGGGCTTTTATAAATGTGTAGGCCATTCCTCCGCCGATAATAAGAATATCAACTTTTTCAAGAAGATTATTTATTACGTTTATCTTGTCACTTACTTTTGCTCCGCCAAGTACAGCCGCAAAGGGTCTTACAGGATTTTCAAGAGCGTTGCCAAGATATTCTATTTCTTTCTCCATAAGATAACCTACAGCAGATTCTTCAACATATTTTGTTACACCAACTGTTGAGCAGTGTGCTCTGTGTGAAGAACCAAAGGCATCATCAACATAAATATCAGCTAAAGAAGCAAGTTCTTTACTGAAATTATCCTCGTTTTTGGTTTCTTCTTTACGATAACGTGTATTTTCAAGAAGAACGACCTCACCGTCTTTCATTGCAGCTACAGCGGCTTTTGCGTTTTCGCCTACAACATTGTCATCTTTGGCGAATTTTACATCAAGGCCAAGTTTTTCAGAAAGTCTTACTGCTACGGGAGCAAGAGAGAGTTCAGGTTTAACTTCTCCTTTAGGTTTTCCCATATGAGAGCAAAGGATAACTTTTGCGCCTTCATCGATAAGTTTCTTTATTGTGGGTAAAGAAGCTGTAATACGGTTTTCATCAGTTATGACACCGTCTTTTACAGGAACATTAAAGTCACACCTAACAAGGACTGTTTTTTTATTCAGCATTCCAACTCCTCCTTTGAGAATAATTTACATGACTTAAATAAATGATGCCCAATTTAATTCAAAATATGTTTCAGTATTTGAATTAACTAATTTTTATTATACTACCGTTGGTAATATTTTTCAACGTGTGGTATACTAATTAATATTTATGATTTGTTGAATTCAGGAGGATTTAATATGATTTACTCGGATTATCATCTGCATACAAAATTTTCATCAGACTCTACAGCCGAAATGACTGATATGATAGACAAAGCGGTATCTTTGGGCCTTAAGGAAATAATGTTTACGGACCATATGGACATAGACTTTCCGGACAGAAATATGCCCTTCTGCCTCTATTATCCTGACTATTCCGATGCCATAAATCTGTATAAGGTTCTTTATATGAAGAAAATAGATGTATTGATTGGCGTTGAGATGGGACTGCAAAAACATATAGTTATGGAAGCCGATATGTTCACTAAGTATAATCCCTTTGATTTTGTCATAGGGTCAACCCATGTAATAGACGGAGTAGATGTATCGGATAAGAAATTCTTTGACGGCTTAAGCAAAAAGGAGGCATATACAAAGTACTTTGAAAGCGTACTTGAAAATGCGAAGCTCCATAACTGCTATAATGTTTACGGACACATTGATTATGTAAACAGATATGCGCCCTATGAAGATAAAGAAGTCAATTACAGCGAATTTAGAGAAATAATTGATGAAATACTGAAAACTATTGCTGATAAAGGCAAAGGTCTTGATGTGAACACTTCAGGATACAGATACGGCAACGGACGTCCCTATCCTCAGTTAGAAATACTTAAAAGGTTCAAAGAACTGGGCGGAGAAATAATAACCATAGGATCCGATGCTCATAAACCTGAGGATATAGCCTATAGGTTTGAAGATGCCTATGAAATAGTAAAGGCTGCCGGATTTAAAGCAATAGCATCATTCAGAAATAAGACACCTAAGTTTATAGATATAAAATAAGGAGTAATAAAATGCTTATAGGTTCACACGTTTCAATATCAGGCGGACTTTTGGGCGCCGCAAAAGAGGCCTATTCCTATGGTGCCAATACATTTATGGTTTACACGGGAGCGCCGCAGAATACGGTAAGAAAACCCCTTTCGGATTTAAAAATCGAAGAAGGCAGAGCTTTTATGGCTGAACACGGCATAGAAGATATTGTTGTGCACGCTCCGTATATAATAAATCTTGCTTCATACAAAGAAGATACATTTACTCTGGCTAAGGATTTTCTTTTTAAAGAGGCAGAAAGGGCTTCAGCCTTTGGCTCCAGATATCTTGTTGTCCATCCGGGAGCATTTACCGATAAAAGCGCCGAATACGGCATTGAGAGGATAGCGGAAGGCATAAACGAAGTTATAGGCAGAGGTATACCGGATATTTTTATCTGCCTTGAAACCATGGCCGGTAAAGGCAGTGAAGTAGGAAGAAATTTTTCTGAGATAAAAGCCATCATAGATTTGATAGACAAAAAGGAATATATGGGAGTATGTTTTGATACCTGCCACGTCCATGACAGTGGATACGATATAATAAATGATTTTGACAGTGTAATAGATGACTTTGATAAAACCATAGGTCTTGACAGGCTTAAAGTACTGCATATAAACGGCTCTCTTAATATTTCCGGGGCTAAAAAAGACAGACACGCAAATATCGGAGCCGATGAGACAAATCCAAAAGGTT
>CABPCX010000154.1 GCA_902406135.1 uncultured Eubacteriales bacterium | reverse complement strand
TAATCGTATCCTGAAATGATTTTTTAATTTTTAATGGATTATTTGAAGGTACGATCAATCAAAAGATGGTCTTTCAACATAAAAACTTGCTGCAAAATTCCGCGGAAGTATGTGCTTTTGCGCATCAGAGCCGTATTTCTTCGGTATCGCATAAAAATATATCTTTAAGATTGATTTTTGCGACAGTTAAAAACTATGGGAGGTAGGAGGTCTTTGTCTATGCCGGACATCGAATATGTTGTTCAAATGAAAGGGATAACTAAAGTTTATCCAAACGGAATCGCAGCCAATCAGGGCGTAGATTTCAACATCAAAAAGGGCGAAATACATGCTCTTATGGGCGAAAACGGCGCCGGTAAATCAACGCTTATGAAGATGCTGTTCGGACTTGAACAGCCTACAGAAGGCGAGATTTATGTTAATGGCGAAAAGGTTAATCTCACTTCGCCTACAGTTGCTATTTCAAAGGGAATTGGTATGGTTCATCAGCATTTTATGCTTGTTCCAAGCCTTACAGTTGCTGAAAATATGGTTTTGGGTATGGAACCCAAAAGCAAAGGATTTATCGACTACAAAAAAGCAGTACAGATTACTGAAGAATACTCCAAAAAGTATAATCTTCCTGTAGACCCCAATGCTAAGGTCAGAGATATCCCTGTAGGTATGAAGCAGAAGGTTGAAATCCTTAAAGCTCTTGTACGTGGTGCAAAAATCCTTATTCTTGACGAGCCCACAGCGGTTCTTACAACTCAGGAAACTACAGAGCTTTTCAGAGAGCTTATCAACCTTAAAAATCAGGGCCACACAGTTATTTTCATTTCTCATAAACTTAATGAGATTATGGAGATTACAGACAGACTCACAATTATGCGTGCAGGAAAATCAATGGGTGTCTATAACACAGCCGATACTACTAAAGAAGAAATTTCAAGACTTATGGTAGGCCGTGACGTTGTCCTTACAGTACAGAAGGAAAAAGCTAAACCTACAGATGTAGTACTCAAGGTTCGTAATTTGGACTACACTAACGGATGGAATAAGAAAATGCTCGACAATCTTTCTTTCGACGTAAGAAAGGGAGAAATACTCGGCGTTGCCGGTGTAGAAGGAAACGGCCAGAGAGAGCTTGTTGATATGCTTTTCAACCTTAATATTCCGGACAGCGGTACTGCAACTGTAAACGGCCAGAATATACTTGGTGTTGCACAGAGAAAGATACGTGATATGGGAGTTTCCCTTATTCCGGAAGACCGTATGACTTTTGGTATTGCCGGAACTGGTTCAATAGAAGATAACCTTATGAGCGACAGATGCGCACAGAAAAAATATAATAACGGTCCTCTCTTTAATATGAAGAAAATGCATGAAGACAGTGACCAGCTTATTAAGGATTATGCGGTACTTTGTAAATCAAGAAACCAGCAGGTAGGAATGCTTTCAGGCGGTAATATCCAGAAAGTAGTTGTTGCCAGAGAGTTTTCAAGTAATCCAGGACTTATAATCGCTGACCAGCCGACCCGAGGAATTGACGTAGGAGCTACTGAGTTTATTCGTAAGAAACTTGTTGAGCTCAGCCGTGCAGGAGCTGCGGTGCTTCTTGTTTCCGCAGACCTTAACGAGGTTATGGAACTTGCGGACAGTCTTATCGTTATGGTTAATGGTAAAATTGCTGCTTATTTCGAAGACACGTCAGTTCTTGATGATACAATAATGGGCGAATATATGCTCGGACTTAAACAGCAGTCCGAAGAAGAAATAAGGAGGGTTCAGCATGGAGAATAAGCATTTATTAGCTTTTGAGCTGATTCGCGGGCTTGTTGCCATTTTGATCGCCGTAGCAGTTGCATTTATATTTATTTTTATATGTGCTGATGATCCCGGTGAAGCACTCAACTGTCTGCTTATCAAACCTATTGTAAGTAATGGTGCCTTAAATACCAAATCTATCTTTACAATACTCGGAAGAACTACACCTATCATATTCACAGGTCTTGCAGTATGTGTTATGTTCTCAGCCAACCAGTTCAACCTTGGCGGCGAGGGTGTAACAATGCTCGGTGGATTTATCGGTGCTCTTATAGGTATATATGTACCTATGGCAGCAGGTGTTCATTCTTTTGTTGCTATTTTAGTTGCTGCCATTGCAGGCGGTGTCGCTATGCTTGTACCCGCATTGGCAAAGGTAAAATTAAGAGCCAGTGAAATGGTTATATCGCTTATGATGAACTACGTAATACTTTACACCGTTCTTCATTTCCTTAATAACGTATTTGCTGACAGATCTAAAGGTTCTACTCAGACATTCCCCTTTGAACTTACTTCAAAAGTAGGAACTGTAGTACAGGGAACAGAGCTTACATACGGCTTCTTTATAGCTCTTATCGCAACGGTTATAATTGCTATATTTATGTTCCGTACACGCTGGGGTTATGCCATTAGAATGATCGGTATTAACGAATCATTCTCAAAATATTCAGGAATTAAAGTTGGAACTATAATTGTAGTATCACAGGTAATCGGTGGTATCCTTGCAGGTGCCGGCGGTGCCATCGAAGTTCTTGGCCGTGACATAACTTTCCGCTGGCTTGACCTTCCCGGATACGGCGGGACCGGCGTACCCGTAGCTATACTTGCTAAAAACAATCCTCTGCTTGTTCCTCTGGCTGCCATATTCATTGCATACCTTAACAGAGGATGCGAATTGATGGCTATATATGCCGGAGTACCTGCGGAAATGATCGATATTATTCAGGCAGTAATATTCCTCTTCTTTGCGGCAGAACAGTTCCTTGCAAAATATCGTCAGAAACTTGTCGTTAAAGATGCAAAAACTGAAATGGTTCAGAATGCTAAATCGCAGATGAAAGGAGAGAATGCATAATGTTAGAGCAGATAATGAGCATGATTTTTACTGCAAGCTTTGGCTATGCGATAATCCGAATCACATCTCCGATTTTGTTTGCTGCCCTTGCGTCAGTTGTAGCTGAAAAGGCCGGAGTAACAAACATAGGTCTTGAAGGAACAATGATGTTCTCTTCACTTTTCGGTGTTCTGTTTGCATATTGGACAAATAACTGGCTTGTAGGTGTTATAGCAGCTATGCTTGTAGGTATCCTTATTGGATTGATAATCGGTATATTCGCCCTCAAGCTTAAAACTAATATTATCCTTGCCGGTACAGCTATAAACATCGCAGGTTCCGGCGGTACTATTTTCTTCCTCTACCTGTTTACAGGCCTTAGAGGTAACACAGCAAGCCTTACAACACCTCAGATGCTTACTCCTAAAATCGATATTCCTTTAATAAAGGATATACCTGTAATCGGAAGCATCTTTTCAGGGCATTCAATACTTACATATGTTTCGTTCATTCTCGTAATTGTAATATGGGTACTTCTCTACAAAACAGCACTCGGACTTAGAATCCGTGCCGTTGGAGAAAACAAAAATGCTGCTGACTCAGTAGGTGTAAGTGTTCTTAAAACAAAATACATAGCAATTATGATATCAGGTGCTCTTGCAGGTCTTGGCGGTGCATATATGTCAATGTACTACTCACAGAGCTGGAATACAGGAATCGTTGCAGGTCGTGGTTTCATTGCTCTTGCGGCACAGGCTATCGGACAGGGTGAACCTGTTGGTGCAATGCTTGCATCTATCCTTTTTGGTTTTGCAAGTGCGCTCGGAAACAAGATGGAAGGTCTTCCAGGATTTTCTTCTTATCTTGTTTCAGCTATACCTTATATTGTTACAATTATCGGACTTGCTATCTATGCTGTTACTCAGCTTAAGAAAAGTAGAAAAAAATCATAATATAACATTTAGTTTGGAGGTTGCTTAGATGAGAAGGATACCTGTTATTCTTGACGGCGATCCCGGACATGATGACGCTATAGCATGGGTGCTGGCAAATGCCAGCCCCATGCTTGATATTAAAGCAGTTACATCTGTCTGTGGTAACCAGACAATGGAAAAAACTACATATAACGCATTAAGAATATGTACTCTTATAGGTCTTAATGTACCTGTGGCAAAGGGAAGGGTTACACCTCTTATCAAAGACCCCATGGTAGCACCTAACGTGCATGGCCAGTCCGGTCTTGACGGTCCTAAACTTCCTGAGCCTGCATTTGAAGTTTCCGATATGGACGCTGTTACACTTATGGCTAAAGTACTCGAAGAAAGCGATGAGCCTGTTACACTTATTCCGACAGGTCCCCTTACAAATATTGCAGTCCTCTTCCTTGCTCATCCTGAACTTAAGAACAAAATTGAGCACATATATATAATGGGCGGAGGAATACATCACGGAAACTGGGCACCTGCAGCTGAATTTAATATTCAGGTTGACCCTGAAGCGGCTGATATCGTATTCAGAGGTGGAGTACCTATTACTATGGCAGGCCTTGATGTTACAGAAAAGGCACAGATTTATCCCGAAGAATTCGATATAATCAGAAACCTGGGCAATCCTGTAGCAAAAACTGTAGCAGAGTGGTTTGACTTTTTCTTCCAGTATCATAAATCCAAGGGATACCGTGGAGCAGCTGTTCACGACGCAGTAGCTGTGGCAGCCATCACAAATCCTGAGATATTTGAAGTTAAGGATATGTATGTAGAGGTAGAAACTGAAGGCGATTACTGCCAGGGAGCTACCATAGGCGATATAAAGAATCACTATGGTAAAGAGCCTAATGTGCACGTATTATGGAATCTTGACAGAGACGCATTTGCTAAGATTCTTATAGATGCATGCGCAAGCTATGGGGAGGTGTCAAAATAATGGATAAAATACCTGTATTTATAGACTGTGATCCGGGTGCGGATGATATAGTGGCGCTTCTTCTGGCTGGAAATATGCCTGATATTGATATTGTCGGCATAGCCCTCTGCGGAAACGTTGAGGCTTCCAAGACATATAAGAATGCATTAAAGACTGTAGAGCTTATAGGCAAAGACATACCTGTATATAGAGGAGCAGAAAGCCCTATGATGCGCGAACTCGTGACGGGTAAAAACGTTCACGGTGAAGATGGTATGGGCGGTCTCTCATCAACTCTCCCTGAACCCGAGGTAAAAGAGGAAAAGGAAAGAGCTTGGGACGCTATATACA
>CABPCX010000153.1 GCA_902406135.1 uncultured Eubacteriales bacterium | reverse complement strand
CCTCGACACCACGGGTATGAACCGTGTGCTCTAGCCAACTGAGCTACTCCGCCACATCACTGACACAAGCGTTATTATACACACATTTTCATCGTCTGTCAACAAAAATTTTACTTTTTTTTAAAAATTATTTATTATCGACTTTAAAGACGATTTCATCCGGCATAACAAGACCCAGCTGTTCCCTTGCTATTTTCTCAATATATTCATCTGTACTATAGTACTCCATCTGGTTGTTATATTCTTCTTTTTTCTCGGTTTCTTCCTCAATCTGCTTTTCGAGGTCCTCTTTCTGGGCCTTAAGCGCAACATAAGTATTGAGCTGGATAGCCACATTAACAACAACACATACGCTTAATCCCAGCAGTATTATACCGACAAATTTTTCCTTTTTGGTTTATTGCTTATTTTATCTTTGGACATATTCAAAACCTCGTTTTACTTTTTCTTTCGTTTTATAAAACGAATCTGATCTTCAATCCTTCTCAGCTTAATTTTTGCATAAACCTCACTTAAATGCAATACTTTTTTAAAACATTCCTCAACAACGGATGCACTTTTTTTCACAGGATAGGACAAAGGAATCCATATAAGCCTTATGGGAGTCAGAATTATCTCTATGATAAGTTTAATGAGCGCCTTTACTGCGCCGGAAAATGTCATAAGAATTTTTATGACAGCCGGACTTATTAAAAAACCGTAAACAAGCATTCCGAGAAAAAATCCTATGATGTCAAAAAGCCGTATCTCCGCATAATTTTTTTCGAGCATAAATAAAAACAGCAGTATTATTACCGACATCCAGTATATAAGGTCTTCTATACATACCAATGTCTTTTTGTGCGGAAAATTCATTCTGAAAACTTCTATGATATCGTAAAAAACACCGGCGGCACAGCCGGCGGCAAACACACAAAAGAACAGCTCTGCCTGTTCGCTGATAGACAGTATCAAAATACCCGCCCCTTACTTAAATATTTTTCCTAAAAGGAATCCGCCTTTTGAATTTTCCGCTCCGTCCGAATAGTCAATGCTGTCCACGGACCCTTCCACCTGAAGTATGCCCTCGTCAAGATTCAGTCTGCTTATATGAAGGTCCTCTCCCCTTATGACTATCATTCCCATATCCGTATCGGCCGTTATGCTTTCATCGTCAAAGGCCGCCACATCAATTACCCCGCTTACGGACAGTCTGCATCTTTCCTCCAGCACGACTTTATGCCTTGCATCTGTTTTGTTCATTTCGTTAGCCATATCATTTCCTCCGGTTATAAAATTAAAAAACGCCCTGAAGCCGTATATAATAAATATATAGGCTTAGGGCGTCGTATATTACCATTTAAACCGGGCTTATTCAACACTTTTATACATGGATGCGGCAGCTTCCTTTTTCTGAGTCTCGCTTATGTCCAGTACTTCTACCTTTGTAGTGTTGTTACCGAATTTTATTTCTATAATGTCTCCGATTTTAACTTCCGTTCCGGCTTTGGCTACTTTGCCGTTGACGGTAACTCTGCCTGCGTCACAGGCTTCATTGGCAACGGTTCTTCTTTTTATTATTCTTGAAACCTTGAGATATTTATCAAGTCTCATAACTTTCACCTCTCAGCAAAAAAGCCGTCCCCATAAGCAGGACGGCTTTCCTTATTAAAAGTCAAAAAATTAAGCGTTGATAGCGTCTTTTAACGCTTTACCAGCCTTAAATCTAGGTGCTTTTGAAGCAGCTATAGGCATGGGTTCGCCTGTCTGAGGGTTGCGGCCTTCGCGAGCAGCTCTTTCAGCAACATCAAATGTTCCGAAACCTACAAGCTGAACTTTTCCGTTCTTTGTAAGTTCTTCTGTAACAACATCCTCAAATGCCTTTAAAGCCTTTTCAGCGTCCTTTTTGCTTAATTCAGCCTTTTCAGCTATTGCAGCAACTAATTCAGTCTTATTCATTTTTTGTCCTCCTCAATGTAACTCGAAAAATTATATATATTTATTTTCATCTGCAGCTGATTGCCCATCCGGTTTCCAAAGGCTCTTTTTCAGCCCCGCCGACATTACCTTCAGTTGTAAATTATCATTTTCAGCTGATGACTCAATATATTCAAATTTATTTATAAACTGTTCTGTGGCTTTTGTCAAGGAAAACTCTGCATTTATTTGCATTTTCCTTGAAATGTTAACCATTTTGAGCATTACTTCTCCAAATTTTTCCTCCATAGAATCCTTTTCAGCCGATGAAAGTTCTTTTATATTCTCCGCAAGGGCGTCAAAGTCGGCGTATGACGGGTCTATATCGGCCATATCCAGTCCCGCATTTTCGGCTTTAAACAGTACTTTTTCAGCCCTGATGAGAGCAGGCAGCGCAGGAGGTATGGCTCTTAAAACTTCACTTTGAGTAGTATACCCTTTTTCTTCTTTTTTATGGTCTTCCCACTTTCCAAGGAAGGCGTCCGACGATGATGCCGATACGTTTTTGAAGTCTTCAGCACCCTTTCCGCCGAATATATGGGGATGTCTCATTATCATTTTATCGCTTATGCCCTTTATGACATCATTTATATCAAAGAGCCCTTCTTCCTTAGCCATCTGGGCCTGAAATACAACCTGAAAAAGAAGGTCTCCCAGTTCTTCGCAAAGTTCTGTCTTATTATTGTCATCTATAGCCTGTATTGTTTCATAGGCTTCCTCAATAATATACTTTTTCATACTTTCGGGAGTTTGCTTTTTATCCCAGGGGCAGCCGTTTTCGCCTCTTAAAACAGATGTTATGTCTAAAAGCCTTTTGAAATCTCCGTCCATAAATACCACCTCTTTCTTCATAATAATAACATAAATTTTATTTTCTTAACAATTGATATCATAAAATTCTTATAGTATAATTATTTAAATTGACTTGTTTTATAAATTAAGTGATAGGAAGGTTTTGCTATGTTTAAAATTTTAAGAAAAAAGGAACTCAATCCTTCAGTTACACTGATGGACATCGAAGCTCCTCTCATTGCAAATAAGGCTAAGGCCGGACAGTTTATAATTTTCCGTGTTGACGAAGAGGGCGAAAGAATCCCCCTTACTATCGCTGACACAAACAAAGAGACCGGAGCGGTAACAATAATATTCCAGAAAGTAGGACTTTCTACTGAGCTTTTAGCAAAAAAGAACGAAGGAGAATACATTCTTGACTTTGTAGGACCCCTTGGTGCTCCCACTGAGCTTGAATGTCTTAAAAAAGTAGCCGTTGTAGGCGGCGGTGTTGGCTGTGCCATCGCTTTCCCCCAGGCTAAGACACTTTTTACCGACGGACGTGAAGTAGACGTTATAGCAGGTTTCAGAACAAAGGACCTTGTTATCCTTGAAGACGAAATGCGTGCAAACAGCACAAACTACTATATTATGACAGATGATGGCTCCTACGGCGAAAAGGGCTTTGTAACCGACAAACTTAAAGAGCTTATCGAGGCAGGAAACAAATATGACGCAGTAATTGCCATAGGCCCCATCCCTATGATGAAGTTTGTTTCTCTCACAACAAAACCCTACGGCATCAAAACTATCGTAAGCCTTAACCCCATTATGGTTGACGGTACAGGAATGTGCGGCGGCTGCCGTGTTACTGTAGGCGGAGAAATAAAATTTGCCTGCGTAGACGGTCCTGACTTTGACGGTCACCTTGTGGACTACGATGAGCTTATGAACAGAAACGCAGCTTATAAAGCACAGGAAACAGAAACAAAACAGACTCATATATGCAGAATGGAAGCTCTTGCTAACGAGCTTATTAAGTAAGGAGGACATCACAGTGGCAAATATGGCAATGGAAAAAACTCCGATGCCCGAACAGGCGCCGGATATAAGAAACAAAAACTTTGAAGAGGTAACTCTTGGATATACTGAAGAAATGGCAGTTAACGAAGCAAAACGCTGCCTTAACTGCAAAAATATGCCCTGCGTTCAGGGATGTCCCGTAAATATACATATTCCCGCATTCATTTCTAAGGTAGCAGAAGGCGACTTCTTAGGCGCATACAAAGTAATCGCCGATACAAATGCCCTTCCTGCCATCAGCGGACGTGTATGTCCCCAGGAAACACAGTGTGAGATGCACTGCGTAAGAGGCATTAAAGGCGAGCCCGTAGCCATCGGACGTCTTGAGCGTTTCGTAGCTGACTGGTATATGGCAAACGTTAAGGAAGAAGTAGTTAAACCCGAATCAAACGGAATAAAAGTAGCCGTTGTAGGTTCAGGCCCTTCAAGCCTTACATGTGCCAGCGACCTTGCTAAAGCAGGATATGACGTAACGGTTTATGAAGCTTTCCATACAGCAGGCGGCGTTCTTGTATACGGTATTCCCGAATTCAGACTTCCTAAAAAAATAGTCCAGCACGAAGTTGAAGGCCTCATCGCCCACGGTGTTGATGTAAAGACTGATATGGTTATCGGAAGAATTCTTACAATAGACGAACTCTTTGAAATGGGCAACAAAGCCGTATTCATAGGTACAGGTGCCGGACTTCCTTCATTTATGGGAATCGAAGGCGAGGCTCTTTCAGGCGTTTACTCAGCAAACGAGTATCTTACAAGAATAAACCTTATGAAGGCTTACAGAGAAGATTACGATACACCCGTTAAGAAGAGCAGAAACGTAGCCGTTGTAGGCGGCGGAAACGTTGCTATGGACGCTGCAAGATGTGCAAAACGTCTTGGCGCTGACAACGTATATATCGTTTACAGACGTTCCGAAGAAGAAATGCCTGCAAGAAAAGAAGAAATACATCATGCTAAAGAAGAAGGCATTGAATTCCTTCTCCTTAACAACCCCGTAAAAATACTTGATGACGGCAGCGGTGCAGTAAGGGCAATGGAATGTATTAAGATGGAACTTGGCGAGCCCGACGCTTCAGGAAGACGCAGACCCATAGAGATAAAGGGAAGCGAATTTGAACTTGAGGTAGACACAGTAATTATGGCTCTCGGAACATCTCCCAACCCTCTTATCAGAACAACTACTCCCGGTATAGAAGTAAACCGCCACGGCTGTCTTGTAGTAAACGAAGAGACTATGCAGACAAGCAGAGAAGGCATTTACGCAGGCGGAGACGCCGTTACAGGTGCCGCAACAGTTATCCTTGCCATGGGTGCAGGTAAAAAGGCTGCCGCTGCCATCGACAAATATCTTAAATCCATAAACTAATATAGAACGATTTAAAACCAATAT
>CABPCX010000152.1 GCA_902406135.1 uncultured Eubacteriales bacterium | reverse complement strand
TTCCTATGGCCTGGAAAAATGAAGCCGTTGCCATAGGCGGTCCGTATATAAAGAAAGCCATCATATATATTCTTATAAAGTGTTCCGTAAATTCATTATAAAGCTGATTATTGTCAACAAAAAGCCCTCCGACTTTTCCAGCAAATATCATATAAAGAGCAAACCAGAGTATGGATATGGAAAAGGCCGTCATTACGGCCAGCTTATATGTTTCTTTAACCCTTCCGTACTGTTTGGCTCCGTAATTGTATCCGTTAATGGGCTGTGTTCCCGAAGAAACACCAACAAACATTGAATGGGCCAGCTGATAAATCTTCATTACCATTCCGTAGCAGGACAGTGCTATATCACTTCCGTAAATCGTTGCAGCTCCATATTTTCTCATAAGGTTATTCATAACTATCTGTGTTATGGCGGCGCTTATCTGTGTAAAAAAGCTTGGTATGCCTAAAGAGAATATTTCTTTGCACACCTTTGCCTTAGGAGCAAATATAGCTTTGCTGAAATTTATATTTTTAAGCTTTGGTATGTAGGCAAGGCACATAATGCCTGATACTATCTGTCCGATTATGGTAGCTGCCGCCGCACCTGCTACTCCCATATTCATTTTCATTATAAACAGAGCATCAAGCACAACGTTTATTGCCGCACCAAGCATCATACATTTCATTGTATATTTAGGGTTTCCGTCCGCTCTTATTATGGCAGTAAAAGCAACGCAAAGTATCATAAATGGCAGACCTGCCAGAATAATCCTTGAATAGCTCATGGCCGAAGCATACACCGTGTCAGTGGCTCCAAAAAGTATTACAAGATTGCTCAGGAAAATATTTCCCAGCACAAACACCAATATGCCAAAGCATATAAGGAGGAAAAAAGCATTGCCAAAAGTATGGTCTGCCTCTTTCTGTTCTTTTCTTCCCAAGTGCAGGCTTATATTTGCCGCACATCCGTCGCCTATAAGCAGAGCCACAGCCATACATATGGTCGTCAGCGGAAACGCAACGTTTGTTGCCGCAATACCTACAACGCCCGCTTTCTGCCCGACAAATATCTGGTCAACTATATTGTATAGGTAGTTGACAATAAGCGTCAGTGCGGTCGGTACCGAAAACTTAAGCAGAAGTTTTGATATCGGTTCATAATCCAGCGGGTTTCTTTCATTCTCTTTCATAACCATTCCCCTTTCCGAAATAAAAAAAGCATCTGAAACAGATGCTCTTGGTTTCAAAAAAGGGACCGGAGAACAGCTGTTTCAGCCATCTTCTCCCATCCAGACTTACTGTCGGCTTCAGACTTTAACTGAATTCTGCGAAAAATCGCTCGCGGGCTTTACCGCCGGTAGGGTCATTTCCCATTTCCGAAGAATGTTTGACTTAATTATACAGAATTTTCAAATTTATTTCAACCATAAAGTCTAATTTTAGTTTTAATATAAAATCAATAAGTTTCATAATCAATTATTTATCCCGAAACATAATAGTAATTAAATTTTTAAAAAATTTAACATTTTATGTATACTTTGTTTAAGAATGTATTTTATAATATAATCAATATGAAGGGAGGATAAATTTATGAAGAAGAAATTTTTATGTACGCTCTTTGCTGTTTTAATGTTCACAACCTCTGCCTATGCGCAGGATATAAAAATAAATGTCAACGGTAATTATATAAAGACAGACGCTGTATGCGAAACAAAGGATAATAAGGTATTTGTACCCATTAGTTTTATTGCCGGCGAGCTTGGTGGTGAAATAAAGTGGGAAAACTCAAAGGCTGTAATCACATTGGGCGGTTCATCCATAGTATTTGAGCCGGGAAGCAAAACAGCCTACAAAAACAATACAGCTGTTACACTTCAAGACGAGGTTTATATTTCAAACGACAGGACATTCGTGCCCCTTGACTCCATAAAAGATGTTTTGGGATGCAGCGTAAACTACGACAGCGAAACAGGAATTATCAATATAAATTCGGAATTATCCGGCGAAAACAAAGACCTTTCCGCACCGCCCAAAATAATTCTCGAAAACCATAATTCAAACTTCGTTACTGTTCCCGTAAACTGGAACGGAAAAACAGATAACACAGACATATATACCGCCGTACTTGACAGTGATGAGGCCGATACAAATATTTACAGACCTCAGGTAAATGAACTTTTCAGATTCAGTTTTGAAAATTCCGTTCCCGATAAAGTATCTGTAAGTATGACCTATTACGGAAACAGAGATAACAAATGGGAAGAACAGTCAGTACCCGTATTTAAGAACGGTAAGACCTTTGAATTTGTTAATCAGCCTATTCCTTCACTGGCTAGTTTCTGGGGTTCAAGGATATATATAATTGAGGCAGCCTGGGGAGAAAATGTATGTCAGTATGCCTTTGTGACTGACAACAAGTTTATTTACTCAGCTTGGGAAGACCTTGGCCAGAGAATGGAAGACCTCCACGCCATTGATTACTGCATAATAGACAACTATGTATATTATGCTGTTTTAGGTGATGAAGAGGGATTCCACAGAATGCTCCTTGACGGAACCGAAGATAAAAGGATATGCGATTTCAGTGCCATAACTACAGGTATAAACGGAAGCACGCGCATTAAACTCAGCGAAGCCGATGATAATAGTCTATTATGCGAGATACAGCCCATGCGCCAGTATAATGCAGACGGCACCCTTACGCCTCTCATTCCGGCAGATTATTACAAAATAAATCTCTCGGACTATACCGTTACACGCCTGGATATGGTAAATTAACCATTTAGCCTCCTGAATGTATTTTCAGACATTCAGGAGGTTTTTTATGTTAAAAACCAATCTTAAAAATTTTATTGAACTTTCTGTTTTGTTTATACTGTGATATACTTATAAAAACATATATTTTGAGGTGCTTTATGAATATAGAAAAAAATAAGATTTATAATGCTGAATGTCTGTCCTCCGGTTCCGAAGGAGAAGGCATAGTTAAAATAGATGGATTTACGGTATTTGTTCCCGGTATGCTTCCCGGAGAAAAAGGAGATATACTCATAGTGAAACTGAAAAAAAATTACGGCTACGGAAAGCTTATGGAACTTACGGTCTCATCGCCTGAAAGAACTGAACCACCCTGCCCCTACTATAAGACCTGCGGAGGATGCTCCCTTCAGCATATGTCCTATGCTTCCCAGCTGAACTTCAAAAAAAATAAAGTCAAAGACTGTATGGAAAGAATAGGCGGAATACAAAATGCTTTCTATCCGGACACCGTTGGTATGGACAAGCCATGGAATTACCGCAACAAAGCCCAGTATCCCATAGGGAAAGACAAAAACGGTAAAACAGTCATAGGATTTTATGCCCCCAGAAGCCATAGAATAACGGATATCGATAATTGTATGCTTCAGATGAATAATTCGTCCAAAATAATTGAAATTGTCAGAAAATTTATTGATGACTTCAATATTCCTGTATATGACGAGTTAAGCCATAGAGGACTTCTGAGGCATGTAATAACAAGAACTTCATACCACACCGGTGAAATGATGGTTACCTTTGTCATAAACGGCAAAATCATTCCACACGCAGATGAACTTATTGAAAGGCTGAAAAGTACAGGCTTTGTCGCATCTATTGTAATTAATATCAACCGCGAAAAAACAAATGCCATTCTTGGTCCAAAGTCAGTCACACTGTGGGGAAAGGATACCATACGCGATAAGATAGGCGATATAAGTTTTGATATATCATCTTTGAGCTTTTATCAGGTCAATCCTGTCCAGACTCAGAAACTTTACTCTATAGCTGTAGATTCCGCCGGCCTTACAGGAAACGGAAATGTAATAGATGTTTACTGCGGTATAGGCACCATATCTCTCTTTGCAGCAGGCAGAGCAAAGTCAGTATATGGCATCGAAATAGTTGAAAGAGCCATAGAAGACGCAAAGCACAATGCTGAAATTAATGGTATCAAGAATGCTGAATTTGAGGCAGGAAAAGCCGAAGATATACTTCCGAGATTATATTCCGAAGGAGTAAAAGCTGATGTTATTTTCCTTGACCCTCCCAGAAAAGGTCTTGAAGTATCTGTCATAGATGCTGTCTGCGGCATAGAACCCAAAAAAGTCGTATATGTTTCCTGTGACCCTGCTACCCTGGCCAGGGATTTGAAATTATTTGCAGAAAAAGGATATACAACTGACAGGATAAATACTGTGGATATGTTCTGCCAGACAGGACATGTTGAGACGGTGGTTGTTCTTACTATGTAAAAACTCGTATGCTTTTATAGATTATAAGACCTTCAGAGATTATTTAATTAGTATATTAATTTTAAACAGAAATGCTCATACGCATTTCTGTTTTATTTTTAACTCTATTTTAGGTTCATTCGATATAGTATAATAAAGTAAACCAGCCTTGAACAAAAGACAGACAAGGAGACATATTTATGAGACTACTATTGGCCGAAGATGAAAAAGCTTTATCAAAAGCGCTTACAACAATTTTAGAAAGAAACAATTATTCTGTTGATGCGATATACGACGGCCAGGAGGCATTAGACTATCTGGAGTATGGACAGTATGACGGCATCATTCTAGACATTATGATGCCTAAAGTTGACGGCATTACTGTCCTTAAGACCATCAGAAGCAGTGGAAATAATATTCCCGTACTTATGCTTACGGCAAAATCAGAAGTTGATGATAAGGTTGAAGGTCTTGACAGCGGGGCCAATGATTATCTTACAAAGCCCTTCCAGTCTAAGGAACTGTTAGCCAGGATAAGGGCAATGACACGAAGCAGCACTGCGCAGTTAAGTTCTCAGCTTAAGATGGGGAATGTTACTCTTAATCAAGCTACATTTGAGCTTTCTACACCAAGTGGAAGCGTCCGTCTTGCAAACAAGGAATTTCAAATGCTTGAACTAATGATGAGCAATCCCCACCGGCTAATTTCTTCCGAACATTTTATGGAAAAAATATGGGGATATGACAGTGATGCTGAAATTAATGTAGTATGGGTATACATATCCTATCTCAGAAAAAAACTTTCTGCTATTTCAGCAGACATTCAAATCAAAGCAACTCGTAATGCGGGATACTCATTGGAGGAATTAACATGATAAAGAAATTACGTATCAAGCTGATTTTTGCTGCAATGATTTCTCTGCTTGCAGTGCTGGTCGTTATTATGGGTGCAGTCGGGTATCTTAATTACGCCAAAATTGTTTCCGATGCCGATGAAACTTTGTCTATCCT
>CABPCX010000151.1 GCA_902406135.1 uncultured Eubacteriales bacterium | reverse complement strand
GCCAGGTCACACATACCGGCTAAATTTTTATGGTCAACTTCTGTCAGTGCGCGCTCAAGGTCACGGAGACTGCAGATAGTATTGCTTTCGTATATAGTAAGAGGTTCCAAAATAAGTGTAACATTTTTTTGTTCAGCATAGGAAGAGAGACGTTTTAAACTTTTTATAAGACGGGCGGATATGTCCCTTTCAGACATTTGATATCCTGCATGTCCTGCGGAAAACAGCATTTTTTCTGCTCCGATTTCAGAAGTTATGTCAATGGCATCTTCCAAATACTTCATACTGCGATCCCACTGGTCTTCATCACCTGTCATATAGTTAAATGGATAGGCATTATGCTCAGGTGTAAAACATTCAACGGGAATATTATATTTATCTATTAATGCACGAATATGTGCAGTTCCATTCTTTTTCAAATCTTCCACATAGGCGTGGGGAAAGCCGCCCCAAAGCTCTATATAATCATAGCCAAAACGGCGGGCATCAGAAAAGGCTCTTTCCAGGGGATATCTCTGATATCCGCAGGTAAACAATCCAAAACGCATAATTTATACTCCTTTTTTTCAGAAAGTTTAAAAAAGGGCCGCTGCAAATTTCTTTACAGCAGCCCTTTAACAGCCTGTTTTTAATAATTATTAATAATCAAACTGTCTGTAGTATCTTCTGATAGGCATAGGATGACAGTTAATTTTTTCAATATGTGCATCTATGCGCTGTGTTATGGCATGCATCACAAGATGACTGATGTTGCCACGGAATTTCTCACTGATTCCTTCAATTGGATAGTCTTTTGTATCAATTATTTCATAGTTTGCACAAACTTTGGGAAGGAATGCTGCTACTCTTTCACTGAGTCTTCTCTGTGAGTCTTCACCGATAAACACTGTGACGGGTGTATTCTTTTCGATTATCTCAAGCATACCATGGAAGAATTCTGCACTGTGGATAGATTTTGTTCTAATCCAGTGCTGCTCTTCCCAGTAGCACATTGCGTATGAATAAGTAGCACCATACTGGTTTCCTGCTCCTACAAAGTAGTGAAGCTTGTCCTCGCAGTGCTTTTCTGCAAAAGCTTTGCCAAATTCATCAGCAGACTTTTCTACTTCTACAAGACCCTTTGCAAGATACTTGTCCATTTCTGCATAGAATTCGTCATATTCGGCAAATTCTCCTGCATTTTTCATAAAGCAGTCCGCAACCATAAAGAATTTAAGCTGCTCGTTTGCAGGGTATGAGATAAGATAGTTTACCATTCCCGCAAGAGGAGCTGTTTCCTTGTCGATAAAGCCAAATACTTCAGCGCCGTCAGCCTGAGCTTTTTTAACTGCATCGACCATTTCAACAGTACTTCCTGTTACAGAAGAAATTATAATAATTGTGCCTTTACCTACGCGTTTGTTGCCTGTAGTGATATATTCAGCCGCATTTTCTACGAAGAAATCAAGACCTGATTTCTCTTTCATATGAACTTCTGCCTGAAGACAAGAAGCCCATGTGCCGCCAATACCCATCCAGCAGATATTTTTATATCCTTTTTCGCAGATACTGCCAACAATTTCTTCAATCTTGCCTCTGAGGGCAAGTGCACCGTTTACACTGTCAATTTGTTTCTGTTCGTCAAACTTAATAATCATTTTCATTCTCCAACCTTCAGTTTCTGATAGTAGTCGTTATAAATTGTGATTGCTTCTCCGACGTCTTCCTGGAAGAATACATTTTCTTTATAATCAAACTGTCTTGCAGGGTCGTTCTTGTATGTTTCTGAAGCTACCTCAACAGCTGCATCGTTAGGGCATGAGTAAGGGAACTCATCAAGGTTCTTAGCCATAACTTCAGGTGTGCAGATGTAGTTAAGGAATTTTTCAGCAAGGTCAACATGTTTTGCTCCCTTAGGAATTACAAAGAGGTCCATACCAAGCTGGATAGCATCGTCTGTGAAGTCAGCAATTTTGATTGTGTCTTTTTCTGCCATAGCCCATGAAGCATTTCCGTCGTATGTAACAGCTACTGATACTGTACCGTTTGTAAGGTTCTGCTCAGCATTTCCGTAAGCTGCTACGTTTTCGTTGAATTTTACAAGCCATTCATAAGCTTCAGCGATTTCCTGCTCGTTTGTTGAGTTGGGGTCATATCCAAGTGCAACAAGAGCCATAGGGAATAAGTTTCTAGCACCATCGATTGTTGAAATCTGTCCCTTAAGTGCAGGGTCGATAAGGTCGTTGTAACCTGTGATTTCGATAGGGCATGTAGCTGAATCATATACAACATAGATGTAGTTCATAAGGTAAGGTACGCAGTATCCCTTTGATACCCAGTAAGCATCATTGATGTTTGATGAGTTGGGAACATTGTCAAGGTTGATTTCTTCAATGTATCCGCCTGCGATAAGTGATTCCATATAAGCATCACATGTCATGATAAGGTCATACTCTTCGCCGCCGCCTGCTGTAAGTTTGTTGATAGCATCAGCGTTGTCGCTCATGTATGAAAGGTTTACTTTGCAGTTGTTTTCTTCCTCAAATGCTTTTACAAGGTCATCAGAGATATACTGCTGCCACATATATATGTTCAGCTCTGTACTTGCTTCTGCATTTGTGTCTTCTGCGGGTGTTTCGCTGCTGCTTGTGCTGCTTCCGCATGCTGCCAGAGAAAGAGTCATAGCTCCTGCCAGCAGTAATGCTAAAAATTTCTTCATAAAAAAACCTCCTTAAAGTTTAGCTCTTTTTTTCTTTAAAGAGCTTTGAATAATATTATTCAAAATCATCGCCACAACGATGACCAGAATCATAATTGTTGTCAATGCGTTTACGTCGGGTGTGATACCGCTCTTATTCATTGACAGGATAAGTACAGGCAGTGTTGACTGTCTTGCGCCGGCAAGCATATTACTCATTACAACGTCATCAAATGACAGTGTAAATGAAAGGAATGCCGCACTGAGAACGCCGGGGAAGATGTTGGGCAGAGTAACTCTCATAAATGTCTGAATACGGTTAGCGCCCAAATCCATTGAAGCCTCTTCCAGTGAGTTATTGTCGCCGCTTATACGTCCCTTTATGGTAACTACCGCATAGGGAATACAGAATGTACAGTGTCCGATAAGGATACTTCCCATTCCAAGGGAAACGCCCACTTTCATAAATACTACAAGCAGAGCAACGGCCATAACTATCTCAGGAACTATGATAGGAATATAGAGCATATTGTTTATGGCTTTCTTTCCTCTGAATTCATATTTTTTAAGGCCTAAAGCACCGATTGTTCCGATAGTAACGGAAATGAGGGTGCTGAGAATAGCGATAAGAAGGCTGTACCAAAGGCTTGATATCAAAGCTGTATTAGTTAATAGCTTTCCGTACCATTCAGTTGTAAAACCATTCCAGTAATAGTTGTATCTCTGGTCATTGAAAGAGAATGCAATCATAACTGCGATGGGAATATAAAGGACGGTATAGACAAGCACAGCGTATATGTCGCCCAGTATACGGTTTCTTTTTTCTTTCTTTGCACGTCTTGATAATGCGTCCATTTACACCACCTCCATATCTTCGATTTTGGCGAATCGAGTGTAAATGAATATCAAAAGCATTGTCACTAAAATAAGAAGAACTGACAAAGCAGCACCAAGAGGCCAGTTTCTTATTGAGCCGAACTGATTCTTGATTATGTTACCGATGAAGAGAACCTTTCCTCCGCCGAGCATATCAGTTACCGTATAAATACCAAGGCTTGGTATAAACGTTAAGATGATAGCTGAGAATATTCCGGGGAAGGTGATAGGAAGAGTTATTCTCATAAATGTAACTCTGGAGTTAGCGCCCAGGTCAGCTGATGCCTCAAGAAGAGATTTTTCAAGCTTTTCTATTGTACTGTACATAGGAAGTACAGCAAAGGGCAGCATATTGGTTACAAGTCCTATCAATACCAGTTCATCCGTATAGATGAATGAAATCGGACTATCTACTAAACCGGTATTTACAAGAAAATTGTTTACAGGTCCGCTTGTCTGAAAAAGCAGAAGCCAGCTGTTAAGTCTCATAAGTGAGTTGGTCCAGAATGGTATCATAAGAAGAGTTATCATTTTGGACGCTGTTTCCTTCGGCTTTCTTGCTATTATGTAAGCGAAGGGGTAGCCGATAAGCAGACACAGTACAGTAGTAAGGCCCGCAGCCTTTAATGACTTCAAAATGACCTGAAAATATGTAGGGTCAAGTATAGTTTCATAGCTTTCTGTAGAAAATTCATATACTACGTCACCGAAAACTCCTCGTGACATAAAGCTTATGAATATGATATACAGCATAGGTATGGTTACGAACAGAATCATCCATAAAGAAACGGGTCCGGCCATAGCTATTTTAGGCAGAAGGTTTTTCTTTTTGGGTGAGGTATGAGATTTCATTTACCCACCTCCAGCACGCTTTTTTTAATTGCGACTGCTTTTTCAGCTCTCCAGTGAACATATACTTTTTCACCGGGAGCCACAGAGAGATCCTGTTCAAATCTGGAATATTTAACTTCCTGACCATTGGGAAGGTCAATGGCTGTTTTAACAACAGAGCCCTGATAAATGAAATCCTTTATGGTTCCCTGAAGTGTAAATCCTTCAACGGGTGTCTGAGATACTTCAAGATATTCCGAACGAATGGAAACATGCATTTCTTCGCCAACTGAGAAATCATCTCCACAGACAAGAATGTTTCCTGCATCTGTTTCAACTGTAAGGACACCGTTTTCAGCCTTGATAACTTTTCCGTCAAAAATATTTGATTCACCAATGAAACCTGCAACGAATCTTGTTATAGGATGTTCGTAGATTTCCTTGGGAGATGCGAGCTGTTCGATTCTTCCGTCTTTCATAACGGCGATTCTGTCGCTCATGGTTAAAGCTTCTTCCTGGTCGTGGGTTACATATATAAATGTAATTCCAAGTTTTTTCTGAAGACGTTTAAGCTCTATCTGCATCTGTTTTCTTAACTTAAGGTCAAGGGCGCCAAGGGGCTCGTCCAAAAGAAGAACTTTAGGTCTGTTTACCAATGCTCTTGCGATGGCAACACGCTGTTTCTGGCCGCCTGAAAGAGCGTCGGGTTTTCTTTTTTCGTAACCCTCAAGCTGTACCATTCTCAGCATTTCCATAACACGTTCTTCGATTTCTTTTTTGGGAACTTTTTTAATGGTAAGGCCGTAGGCAACATTCTGGAAAACGGTCATATGCGGGAACAGAGCATAGTTCTGGAATACC
>CABPCX010000150.1 GCA_902406135.1 uncultured Eubacteriales bacterium | reverse complement strand
TGAAGTTCTCTTGTCCAAGGGGTTGGGTGTATTGGATACGATGAGGATTATGTCCATATCTGTTCTTAATGTGACTGTGTCGCCTGCCTTGCTGTTTCCAAGGGCATAATGCATGCTTCCGTCATCTTCGATATATACCTTTGAGAAAAGATTTACACAGGGTACAAGGTCACGTTTTCCCATATTATTTCTTACAAGTTCCATTTCAAAGTTTTCTTCACCGCAGCGAAGCCAAGGACTTTTATACTGCTGATATGCCTCATAATCTTCTTTGCGGTCCCTCTGATAGAAGGTAGCGCCGTATCTTTCGTCGGTCATTTTTCTTGTGGTATATCCCGAAAGGGAATCATGCCAGCCAACACTGTCCTGTACGATGCTTGCCATAACTCTGCCGTTATCGCTCATAAGAACATTGCCCTGGGAAAGATATGCCGTAAACTGCGCTTTGAGGGTGTCGGGCATATTGTATCTTTCGGAAACGTCCCTCATATTGTACATAAGCATAGATACGTTAGCGTTGTCGCCTAAAGTCTTAAAGTGTATATATTTTCCTCTTCCGATATTTCCTGACCATTTTTCACCGGGTATAAGTGTTTTACTCCATATTTTCTGCATAATATAACCTTCTTTCATTTATATGTTCCTATAGCCTGTAACAAAAAAGGAGACAACATAAATTTATGTTATCTCCTAGGCTTTTCTCCGTCCGTGTAGCATTTCAGCCGTTTTCTCTCGGACCAGTCCTGCCTTGTGCGGCAGCGGAACCCTAGAAAACTTTTTCGTTATTTGATTTTGTTTAAGCTGAATTAGATGAATTATCAGCTGTTTATAAATGTGTCGTCAAGTATCTGTGTTACGTCGTCGGGTATCTTATCTATCATACCGACATCGTAAAGGAATTCCGCACTCTTTTCGAGAGTGTAGGGAAGGGATGTGTAGTCGCTTCCTTCGGCAAATGTGGCGATGTTCATATCCTTATCGAATATTGTAACTCCATCGAGCATTACCTGATATTCTTCAGCCGAAAGCTCGGAGCCGTCATATATGGACTGCATAAATGTTTCGTCTCCTGCCTGAAGAAGTTCAACGCCGTCAAACCAAGAATCAACTACCTTCTGTACTGTATCCGGAGCACTGTCGATAACTTCCGTTCTTACGGCAAGGGTATCTGGTATAAGACCGGGTTCTGATTCTGTGCTGTAGAGAAGTTTTCCGCCGCTTTCGATGGCCATTGAAAGGGTGGGCTCCCATAATACGGCTGCATCAACACTGCCTGCAATAAAGGCGGGGCCTGCATCATTTATTGTCATATTTACATAGTTGATATCGTCTATTGTCATTCCGTTATCTTCAAGTATTTTAAGGAGGAACATATGCTCCAGTGTACCAAGCTCTGTAGCAACGCTCTTTCCTTTGAGGTCGGCAATTGAGTTGATTCCGTCGCTTACTACAAGACCGTCGGCACCGGCTGAGTTATCGTTTACAAGTACGATTTTGAAATCAATGCCTTCATTCAGAGGCGATATGGCGTCCGAAGCCGCTATACATATACCGTCCAGCTGTCCTGAATAAAAGGCTGTAAGGGAATCGCTGTAAACGGGGAAGAAGTTTATATCAACGTAAACACCGTTCTGTTCAAAAACTCCTGCACCTTCAACTCCGTACCAGGTATACCATCCTGACATTGGGCTTACACCCAGCTTAAACGGATTTTCCGCTAACCCGAAGGGAGCCGATGTATCTGTGCTTTCCGAACTTTCTTCAGAAGACGAATTAGAGCTCTCAGATGAGGAACTGCCGCATCCGGTAAGAACACCGGCAGCAATTAATGAAACTGCTGCTAAAAAAATAGTTAGTTTTTTCAACATAAATACCATCTCCTTTTGCATTTTACAAACAAATGTTAATAAGCGCCTGGATCCATTCGACTGAAATAAGCAGAGAGTAAAAATTGAATTTTAATTTGTACAATGAGAAAATTTTTGTATTTTAATTTCCGGATTGATTTTTAAATAAGGAATATTGTTGTTCTCTGCTAAAAAAATAAGGCTGCCGCTTTTTGCGACAACCTTGTCTTAACAAGTGTTATAAACTATAAAGGATCATTTGTCAAGGAAATTTTTTGAGATTTTTTAAATAATATTTTAGCTTCATTATATAGTCCCAAAAGAAATTTTTAAAATTATATCACTGAAAAAAACGTATAATTATTTTAATGTTTTTATTGACAAGATAAAACAATTGTGCTATCATTTCCGCCATAAGAAACACAAATTGTATATGGAACCTTATTCAGGCTGCCGCCGGGCAGTCTGAATGTGAGAGGGTGGATTGATGTATCGTAGGCCTTAGAGATACACTCGATCCACCCTTTATAAATAACAAAGACGTTATTAACCGATATGGTTTTTAACGTCTTTTTTGTTTTTTGTTCCGATTGTGTATCTGGGAAAAAGTCAGACAGTTTGAAAATATGAAATTTATTATGAGGTGATATTTATGAAAATGATCAAAGCAGTCGTAAGACCCGAAAAATCATCAGAAGTACTCGACACATTAAGAGCATCGGATTTTCCTGCGGCAACCAAGCTCAGTATTCTTGGAAGAGGAAAACAGCAGGGGCTTAAAATCGGAACAACTCACTATGATGAGATACCGAAGGATATGATTCTTATAGTTGTAGATGACAGTGATGTTGACAAAGTGGTAAAAATCATCACGGATACAGCCAAAACCGGTAAAACAGGCACATACGGCGACGGAAAAATATTTATTATCCCCGTTGAAAGATGCGTGACTATAAGCAGTGGAAAAGATGAACTTTGATAGGAGGGATGCGGTATGAAACAGCTTATGATAACTATCAGACCGTCAAAATATTATGATGTGAGAGCTGCCCTCATTGAGAAGGGATTCAATTCCATGAGCGTAAAGGACGTCCTCGGTAGAGGAAAAAATTCAGTTGAGTTTGAGGCAGTGGCAACCATGAGCGGAAAAAATAAGGCCCATTACGACCATCCGTTCATAGCTAAAAAGATGATAGAGATATTCGCAAGAGATGAAGATTGTGATGAGATAATTAATACAGTGCTTTCAGTGGCTAAGACCGATACTCCGGGTGACGGAAAAATCTTTGTTATTCCGGTATACAATGCCGTAAGGATAAGGACCGGGGAAAAAGATGTTAATGCCATAATGTAAGAGGCGATGGGAGTGGTTATATGTTTAAAATTAGAGGAAATATAAGCAAACGCTCATATACGACCTTGGCTGTCATTGCTTTTGCTGCTGTATTTATTATATGGTGGCTTTTAAGTTATTTTGAGCTGGTGGACCCGGTTTTCCTTCCTTCTCCTGCGGATGTATGGGATTACTTCATATCATCCGTCAAGGACGGAAGCCTTTGGGACGATACCATAATAAGTGTGCAAAGAATATGCCTTGGCGTTGTTTTTGCGGTAGTGCTTGGAGCGCCTATAGGCCTTTTATGCGGCACATTCAAATTTGCGGAAGCGATAATAAGACCCTTATGTGAGTTTATAAGATATATGCCCGTTCCTGCTTTTACACCCCTTGTAATGGTTTGGGTAGGAATAGGAGAGGAAGCAAAGGTAACACTTCTTTTCATCGGTATATTCTTCCAGCTGGTTCTGATGACAGCCGATGATGCTATGAGTGTAAGTGAAGACCTTTTAAACGCAGGATATACATTGGGAGCCACAAACTGGCAGACCGTGACAAAGATACTTATACCGGCCATGCTGCCAAGAAGCCTTGATACTCTCAGAATGATGATAGGCTGGGCTTGGACATATCTTGTTGTTGCCGAGATGGTAGCCGCCAGCTCAGGTCTTGGATACAGCATAATGAAGGCACAGCGTTTCCTTAAGACGGATGCCATATTTACCGGAATACTTGTAATAGGTATTTTGGGACTGATAACGGACCGTGTGCTTTATATGCTCAACAAAAAATTATTTCACTGGACGGAGGGGAACTAAATGATCGGATTACATAAAAAAGAAATTGAACAGGTCCCTCAGACATTGGAGGCAACGGTGGGTTCCTCCATCATAACAGTCAAAAATGTAGAAAAGGTATATCACGGAAAAAAAGGCGACACCGTTGCCATGAAAGACTGCAATATGGAAGTTCTGGAAAATGAGTTTATATGTATAATCGGACCGTCAGGATGTGGAAAATCAACACTTTTGAGGATGTTAGCAGGGTTGGATTTTCCTACCGGAGGAAAAATAACGGCAAAGGATAAAACGGTTACAGGCCCAGGGGCTGACAGAGGAATGGTGTTCCAGACATATACGCTTTTTCCATGGATGACGGTGGAGGAAAATGTGAAATTTGGTCTGAAACTCAAAAAAATGTCAAAGGACGAACAGGATGAGATTGCTGCTAAATATCTTAAGGCAGTTGGACTTGATAAGTTTGCCAAGAGTTTTCCAAAGGAGCTTTCGGGAGGTATGAAACAGAGGGTAGCCATAGCAAGAGCATTGGCCAATAATCCGGACGTACTGCTTATGGATGAGCCCTTCGGAGCCCTTGACCCCCAGACTAAGGCTTCCATGCAGCTGCTTTTAAGACAGATATGGCAGAAGCAGAGAACAACGGTCGTATTTGTTACCCATGACATTGAAGAGGCGGTATTCCTTGCCACAAAGATTTATGTTATGAGCGCAAGACCCGGAACGGTAAAAACCGAGATACCCGTTTATCTGCCCTATGACAGAACTTTGGAACTGAAGGATACACCTGAGTTTATCGAGCTCAGGAGAAATGTAAACTCACTTATCAGTAGAAACGAATTATGACAAAACGCTTATGGGAAGTCTGTAATTTAAGATGATAACCGTTTAAAGACATCATATTTTTATAAGGGAGTGTAAGGTGGGTACATTTCCTCATAAAAATATGCAAACACGTGACCGCTTAACAGATTATTATAAAAAGAGGGGGTTATGCTATGAAATATTTCCCGAAAAGACTTAATATGGCCTGGATAAAGAAAAGCTATGAAGACGGCTCTCTTACACCCCTGGAGCTGGCTGAGGAGATAGTAAAAAGGGCCGAAGAAAATATTGATAAAAATATATGGATTGTACCGCCGACAATGGAACTTATGATGCCTTATATAAAGAGACTTGAAAACGCATCTTATGATTCCCTTCCGCTTTGGGGAATGCCCTTTGCCATAAAGGACAACATTGACCTGGAAAATGTGCCGACGACAGCTGCCTGCAAAGAATACAAATATA
>CABPCX010000149.1 GCA_902406135.1 uncultured Eubacteriales bacterium | reverse complement strand
CTATGGGTACTGATATAGTAAAGGTTGACAGCTTCTTAAACCACCAGATAGACGTAGCTTTTATGAACGAGATAGGAAAAGAGTTTGCAAGACTTTTCAGCGACGTTGAAATAACAAAAATTGTTACCATTGAATCCTCAGGCATTGCTATCGCAGCCATTGCGTCTCAATATTTTAATTATGTTCCCGTTGTATTTGCTAAAAAGACAGAGTCCAGAAATCTTGACCCTGACAAATATCATGGAGAAGTTTACTCCTTCACAAAACAGAAAGTTTATCCTATTATGATATCTAAAAAGTATATTTCACCCGAGGACAAAATCCTTATCATTGACGATTTCCTTGCAAACGGCAAAGCTGCCCTTGCCCTTAAAAATCTCTGCGAACAGGCAGGAGCAACCGTACAGGGTATCGGAATCGTAATTGAAAAAGGATTCCAGAATGGCGGTAAACTTTTAAGAGAAGAAAATCATATCCGTGTTGAATCCCTCGCTATAATAAACAGTATTGATGACGGAAAAATCACATTCGGAAACTAAATATAATATACAGGCTCTGCTGGCAACAGCGGCGCTTTTCTTTTGCACAATAAAAAACAGACAGCCAAAATTTTGGCTGTCTGTTTTTCTGTTATCAGTCTTTTACTGATGTTGCAAGTCCGTCGTCATCAAACTTAACCGTAACGTCTGAAACACCGTCACCTTTAACAAGATTCTTAAGACTGTTTATATTGATATCATCATACTCTGTTCCGTCGATATCTATTCTTGTATCCTCATCGAAGTTAAATGTTATCTGGCCGTATCCGGATACGTCAATACCCATCTTTCCTCTGGGATAGCGGTCGTTGCTTACTGTCATATATTCCAGGTCGCCTTCAACTTCGCTGACATATCCTTCTATTCTTGTTACCTCATTGTTTTTAACAGTAACATCAACTTTAATTTCAGCGTCTCCGCCTTCATAAAGTTCTACAAGGTCGTCAATATCATCAATATCATCATCTCCGACAACGATATCAACTCTTACAGAACTGCTGAGTTTATATCTCTTTGAGCCTACTTTAATTTCGTCTTCCTCTATAGATGATATCGTTCCGCTGTATTCTTTATCATCAGCATCGGGGTCATATGTGCTGCTTTCGGCAACCATCTTCGTTACCTCATCATCACTGTTGAGAGTAAGTTCAACATCTATATACTTGCTGCCGGTAAGTTTGTCAAATACTTCATCAATGAAGTCTTCTTTTTTGCCTGTCCAAGTACTTCCGTTGTATTTTATAGTTACTGATTTAAAGTCTTTAATAAAATCGTATGTGAAGTTCTTAGAACCTGATTCAATAGTAATACTTCTTGTATTGAGGTTCTTTATCTTTCCTTCAGTATCGCTTGTATATTTCTGTTCAACTGCTGTAACTACCTCAGCTTCCTGAGTTGAAGAATTAAGTTCAACAGTTACCTCAACATAAGCATCACCCTTAACTCGGTCTGAAAGCTGTCTGAGTGTGGCATCGCGTCCGTTAAGAGTAATCTTTGCATCTCTTGCAACAGTATAATATACTCTGTCGCCTCTCTTATCGATAAGACCGATTTTATATTCTCCTGCACTTATAAGTTCGCCCTTATCCTTAATCTGGTTTGTGAACTGAGGCATATTTACGTTGCCCGGGTCAGTTACTATATCCTTTGTTATTACAACCCTTGCTATGGAAGCGCCGCTTGAATATACTGTTACGGAGTCTCCAAGGCCAAGACCTGAAGGGCCTACATTGCTGCTGGCATTATTATATACAGGAGTAGCATCAGTAAGAACAAAACCTGCAACGCCGTCAGATGTAGTAAGTCTTAAAACATAAGTTCCGTTGCTTTCATAAACCGATACAACGGTACCTGATGTCTGTGTATATCCCGATTCGGGATTTGTAACTATCTTCTGCTTCATAACTTCATAGGTCTTAGAAGCAATTACAGCTGTTTCAGCTCTTGTTATGTTTGCTTTAGGATTGAAATTGTTATTTTCATCGCCTGAAATTATTCCAAGCTTATTTAAAAGTTCAACATAGGGCTTAGCAGAAGCCGAAATATTCCATGTATCATTAAATGAAAGTGATGTACCTGATGAAACGGAATAGCTGAGTGCAAGAGCCTTTCCGAACATTACGCACATATCTTCCCTTGAAATTTTTACATTCTGTCCGTTTTCTTTAAATTTTGTAAGTTCGTAAGAAGATATTATTCCCTTTTCCATACAGAAGGCAACCGGTTTTTTTGCCCATTCATCGATGCCTTCGTTGGCCATTTCCATTGAATATCTGTCAATGCCAAGTTCTGTTACGTCAGTAGCAAAGCCGGATTTTACAGTCATTGAGTAAACAAGCTGAGCTGCTTCCGAATATGTAATATTTTCATTTCCTCTAAAAATTCTGGCACCGTAATCATTATAATCGCCGACCATAAGTCCGCTCTCATAAACACTGTTTATATAACTTTCAGCCCATTTCAGACTGCTTCCAACATCAGAAAAAACTGCTCCGTATCCGGTTGCTGAAACAGTCAGGCATACTGCAGCCGCAAGCGCAGTAACCGCATATTTCTTCATATATAATCTCCCCCTAATGAGTAATAATATCCTGATTATGATTATATAACATAAAATATTATATTGCACTAAAAAATTAGATTTTTTTACTTAAAATATGAAAGTTATGATTATAAATATGACCTTAAAGCCTTAAAATAACAAAAAATATAACGGCTGACAAAAATCAGCCGTTATATCAAATATATTATTCCTTTTCTGCACGTACGCTGTTAAAAATCTCCATAAATTTCTCTCCGCTTATGGTTTCTTCCTGAATGAGATAATCAGCTATTTTATGGAGAGCTTCCGTATTTTCTCTAAGTATATCCAGAGCTTTCTGGTGGCGCTCCTTGATTATGGATAAAACTACAGCATCAGCCTTTGAGCCTGTGACATCTGAGCATATAAGAGATGTACTTCCGTTAAGATACATATTATTCTCTTTTTCCAGTGCCATCATATCAAACTCTTCGCTCATACCGAATCTTGTAACCATTGCTCTGGCCATTGCGGTTGCTCTTTCGATATCGTTAGACGCTCCCGTTGTGACCGTATTGAAAATTATTTCTTCGGCACCCCTTCCGGCAAGCAGTGTCGTTATCTCGTCAAGCATCTCGTCCTTGGTCATAAGATACCTTTCTTCTTCAGGCATCTGCATAGTATATCCAAGGGAGCCCATGGTCCTTGGCACTATTGTTATTTTCTGTACCGGCTGAGTGTTCTTCTGGCAGGCAATGGCAAGGGCATGGCCGACTTCGTGGTAAGCCACAATCTTTCTTTCCTTTTCTGTCATTATCCTGTCTTTTTTCTCTTTTCCGGCAATTACAAGTTCAATGGCTTCCATAAGGTCTTCCTGGATTACCTTTTCACGGCCCTCTCTTACTGCTCTGAGGGCAGCCTCATTTACCATATTGGCTATGTCCGCACCTGAGCATCCCGATGTGCCTAAAGCAACCTGTTTAAGTTCTATATCATCGACGGTCTTAACATTTTTAAGATGTACCTTAAGGATATCTTCCCTTCCCTTAAGGTCAGGCCTGTCAACAACAACTCTTCTGTCAAATCTTCCGGGTCTTAAGAGCGCCTCGTCAAGAACTTCAGGCCTGTTTGTGGCGCCAATAACAACTATGCCTTTGGTTACGTCAAATCCGTCCATTTCACTGAGCAGCTGATTGAGGGTCTGCTCCCTTTCATCATTGCCGCCTAAAACGTTGTCTCGGCTCTTTCCGATGGCGTCTATCTCATCGATAAAGATTATGCATGGAGCATTGGAAAGGGCATCTTTAAACAAGTCCCTTACCCTTGATGCTCCGACACCGACGAACATTTCCACAAAGCTTGAACCGCTGAGCGAATAAAACGGTACCTTTGCCTCACCGGCTACAGCTTTGGCAAGAAGAGTTTTTCCTGTACCGGGAGGTCCCACAAGCAGAGCTCCTCTGGGAAGTTTTGCTCCTATTTCAGTATATTTCTCAGGTCTGTGAAGGAAATCCACGATTTCTCTTAAAGACTCTTTGGCTTCTTCCTCACCGGCCACATCTGCAAATGTAACTCCCGTTTCCTTTTCAACATACATTTTCGCATTGCTTTTTCCGAATCCACCGCCCATTCTTTTCATGGCAAATCTCATAACCAGCATAACTGCGGCATAGAAGAACAGCAGAGGGAAAATAAATTCAATAAAAAATGTTACCACAGGATTTGTTGTATCCGGCGGAGCATCATATACTACATTCTGCTCGTCAAGTTTGCTTAAAAGTTCAGGATTATTTATATATCCTGTATAATACTGTTTTTTGACTTTACCTTCGCCCTCAGAATCTTCTTTAAGGGTAAAGCTGATTATTGAACCGTCAAACTTAACTTCCTCAATTTTGCCTTCGTCCAGCATTTCTATAAACTCGCTGTATTTTACCTCGGAAATATCTGCCATAGAGTTTTTTCCGATAAAATAATTCAGTGCGAGTGTAAATACCAATGCGGTTACAGCCAGCATCAGTAATATTTTCTTGTCATTCTTATTTTTATTTTCACTGTTTTTATTATCAGCTGCCATACCTGCTCCCCTTTCCATAATACGGATATCTCTTTTGTCTATTATAATATAAAATCCGACAATTGAAAGAGGACAAACTTAAAATATTATTAAAATGAACTTCTTTTATTATTATCACTGCTTTAATACACATAAATAACGCCGTGATTCATCTGTCATCTTCCGCTATTTAATTTTTACATTTTATATAAAATTATGTGTCCTTATTTATCACAGACATAAGAATTTCTGCCAGAGGTTCCATTGCATTCATGGCTTCTTCCTTAGTATTGGTCTGCGCGCCCACTTCAACAAGCAGAGATTTTTGAAGCATATGAAGACTGTATCTATATGTTTTTAAATAATTTCTTCTTACAAATCCGGGATAAAGCTTATCCCCCGCATACTTCATTGCAAAACTGAATGCCAGATTCTGTTCAAGATTAGGATTATCCAGTCCTGCTGTTGGTATAAGATTTCCGTTATCATATATTCTGCAAAGGCCGTTAAAAAACATTATCTGTGCCGTAGGCTTTCCGTCAACCTCGGTTACCAATTTCGTATCGTCTGCCACACCGTCCCTATGCAGGTCAATGGCTATTTCTATTGAAGGGTTTTCATTAAGTATTTGCTGTATAACCGGCTCCATTCTTTCATAGGCTCCGGTAGTTGTC
>CABPCX010000148.1 GCA_902406135.1 uncultured Eubacteriales bacterium | reverse complement strand
CGTGATAGTACATAAATAAGCAGTGTAAGAAATGCACCCTGACTGCCAAATAAATGATTACCAAAAAAATTATATTTTAGAAAACCTAATCACACAAAAAACGTCTGAATAAAATTCAGACGTTTTCTTGTTTTCTCAATATTTTCTCCATGGGTTTACCCTTGGCAAGCTCATCTATAAGTTTGTCAAGATACCTTATATCTCTCATAAGAGGGTCCTCTATGTTTTCAACTTTGATGCCGCATATAGTGCCCTTTATTAAAAAACGGTTTTCATTCATCGCAGGCGCATCTTTGAAAAATGTTCCGTAGTCTATGCCGTTTTCTAAAAGGGTGGGGATATCTTCTTTGGAATAGCCCGTAAGCCAGCAGATTACTTCATCTGCCTCATCCTGGGTCCTGCCCTTTTTCATAACTTTATTCACAAGAAGAGGATAGATTTTTGAAAAGCTCATTTTATAAATTTTTTCGTTATCCATAGTATTTTCTCCTGATTATTTACTCTTGATTACTCCATATAGTCTGCCTTTACCTGATGAAAAGCAATACAGATAGCCGGCACCAATACCAGATATGAAACTATATTAAAAAGCGTAAAGTTGTAGGTGTTTGATACTTCTCCGAATTCCAGAAAATATCTGCACATAAGTCCGAAGACACACAAAAGAATAAAAATTCCATAGGCCTTTAACGGTCTGACAGAAGGGAAAATAAGACCAAATCCTTTGCCGACGGCACCGCAGACGAAAACAAGAGTAACTATTCTCAAAATCTCGAGGCCTTTGATATGGCTCAGTATGGGAAATGCACAGCAGAATTCCACAACAGCAAACAGTATAAAAATTGTTTTCAACACATTTTTGAATTTTTCTGAATTTGATTTTCGATTAATAATAAATTTGGCGCATAAAAATCCAAATACCACAGCTATGGCCAGTACCACTATGAAAATCAGCATAAAAATCCCTTCCTTTTGGCAGTATTCCTCTTATAAAAGTATATCAGACCGGATTTTGATGGTCAATATTATGCTCTTTTGGACTTTAATGTGTTGACAGATTGACATTTTTTATATATCATCAAAAACGATACTATGTATTAATTTTTTAAAATAATGAAACAAAATATTTTAAAGGGGTATTTTATTTCAGAAGGAGTGGATTTTGTGAAAGAAAGAGAAACGTTTGGCTCTCGTCTGGGATTTCTTCTCATATCTGCGGGATGTGCCATCGGCTTGGGAAACGTATGGAGATTTCCGTATATCGTAGGTGAATACGGCGGAGCTGCATTTGTACTCGTTTATCTGTTTTTCCTTATCATCATGGGTCTGCCCATAATGGTTATGGAGTTTTCAGTTGGACGTGCCAGCAGAAAGAGTGTTATCTGCTCATTCCAGGAACTGGAGCCTAAGGGAAGCAAATGGCATATTTACGGCTGGTTTGGTATGGCAGGAAACTATCTGCTTATGATGTACTATACAACAATTGCCGGCTGGCTTCTTATTTACTTCATAAGAATGGCAAAGGGTGATTTTGCCGGCCTTGACTCAGCAGGCGTTGCTACTGCATTTACGGACCTTACAGCTGACGTTAAGATTCAGACAATATTTATGGCTATAGTAGTTCTTCTTGGTATGGCCGTATGTATTAGAGGTCTTAAAGACGGTGTTGAAAAGGTAAACAAGGCAATGATGGTATGCCTCCTTGTAATACTTATCGTTCTTGCTGCCCGTTCAATATCACTTCCCGGTGCTGAAGAAGGTCTTTAAGACCTTATGTATAACGCTGACGGCGAATTCAGACTTGGTGAAGCCGTTTACGCAGCCATGGGACAGGCATTCTTCACACTCAGCCTTGGTATAGGCGCCATCGCTATCTTCGGAAGCTACATAGGAAAAGAACGCCGACTTATGGGCGAAGCTTTAAACGTAACTATACTCGATACATTCGTTGCATTTGTATCAGGTCTTATCATATTCCCTGCCGCATTTGCATTTAACGTACAGCCTGACTCAGGCCCTAACCTTATATTCATAACTCTGCCTAACGTATTTAACTCAATGCCCGGCGGACGTCTTTGGGGAGCATTATTCTTCATCTTTATGTCATTCGCAGCAATGTCAACAGTTACAGCGGTATTTGAGAATATACTTTCATGCTGTATGGATAAATGGGGCTGGAGCAGAAATAAGGCCGTTGCCATAAATCTCGTGCTTATACTTGTACTCAGTATGCCCTGTCTTCTTGGATACAACGTGCTTTCACACGTAAGCATCCTCGGAAGCGACATCATGGGATTTGAGGACTTCATCGTAAGCAACAACCTCCTTCCCATCGGAAGTATCATCTACCTGCTTTTCTGCGTATCAAAGAGAGGCTGGGGATTCAAGAACTTCCTCAAGGAAGCTGATACAGGAGAAGGTATGAAATTCCCCGCAGCACTTGAATTCTATTTCAGATGGATACTGCCCATAATCGTACTTATAATATTCATCGTTGGTTACGACCAGAAATTCGGATGGTCAAAGGCTATAATGAATATGCTTGGATAATGATTTTTAAGGGTGCCGTAAAAGACGGCACCTTTTTTATTTGCTTTAAACGGGCAATAATATATATATTGACGCTGAAAAACAAAAAACTTGTTTGGGTTGCCTTAATACCTAAAAGGCTATATAATCTCAGTGTGGAATAACCGGGAAACAAAGCGGAAAGGAGGCTTCCTATGTACCAAAAGGCTGTTGAGACAGTGGAAAAATACAATATGATAAACGATGGAGACAGCATAGTCGTGGGGCTTAGCGGAGGTGCGGACTCCTGTGCGCTTACAATGTTTCTGGCAGGACTTATTAAAAAGTACGGCATAAAAATAACGGCCGTCCATATAAACCATGGCATAAGAGGGGCCGAAGCCGATTCGGACGAAGCCTTTGCCAGAGCCTTCTGTGACAGGCTGGGTGTGGATTTTACCGCATACCATTGTGACGTGCCTGCGGAATCAAAAAAAAGAGGCATCGGCGAAGAAGAAGCCGGAAGGCTTGTGAGATACGAAAAATTCAGAGAGACGGCCAAAAGTATAGGGGCGGATAAAATAGCCGTTGCCCATAACCTCAATGATACGGCCGAGACCCTTATGATGAATCTGTGCAGGGGCTCTGGACTTAAGGGGCTGGGCGGCATACAGCCCGTAAGCGGAAACATAATAAGACCGCTCATCTACTGCTCAAGAAAAGAAATCGAAGATTACTGCATCGAAAACGGAATAGAATTCCGTACGGACAGCACCAATCTTGAAAATGACTATACAAGAAATAAAATAAGAAATCTGCTGTTTCCCTGGCTTAAGGAAAATATAAATCCTTCGGCCGATATGAATATGGCAAAAACCGCATCCATACTCAGGGAAGAGGAAGACTTTTTGGAAAGGCTGGCTGAAAGGGCCTATGATGAGTCTGTCATTGAAAGGACCCCTGGCAGGATTAAGCTTGACGCCAAAAAACTTGCAAAACAGGATACGGTTATAAGAAAAAGGGTCATAAGGTCGGCCCTGGGGGAAATAAGGCAGGATACAAGAAACATCGGAAGGACCCATACCGAAGACGCCGAAATGATACTTATGGGGCAGACGGGAAAAATGATAAACCTTCCGGGAAATATATGCGTAAGAAAGTCCTATGATACCCTTGATATATATTCGGGCAGGGAGGAAAAGAGCGAATTCTGCTACGACATTCCCTATGGGAAGAAAATATATGTGCCGGAGATGGACAGATTTGTGCTTCTGGCCGAAAAAAGACAAAGTTTGCCGGATAATTGCATAAATGTATATACTAAAAAGATTGATTATGATAAAATTAAAGACAGGATACAGCTTCGTACAAGACGTAAGGGAGATGTCCTGTCAATTAAAGGCGGAAACAAAAAAATAAAAGATATTTTTATAGATGACAAAATACCGGCCGAAAAAAGAGATACATTCCCGCTCATCGCCGATGGAAACAGCATAATCGCCGTGGGAAAAAGGCTTGGTTTTGAGTATTATGTCACCGATAAAACCGTAAAAACACTTTATATCTACATTTGGGAGGATTTTAAAAATGACCGAGAGAGTTGAAACACTCATATCCAAAGAAGAGATCGAAAAAAAGATACAAAGCCTTGCAGAGCAGATAATGAAAGACTATGCCGGTGAGGAGATATATATGGTATGTGTCCTTAAGGGCGGCATATTCTTTATGGTGGATCTGGCCAGAAAGATAAAGGGTGACGTTCTCTTTGACTTTATGGTAGTATCCAGTTACGGTTCAGGAACAGAGAGCTCAGGCCACATTATGATAAAGAAGGATCTTGACGGAAATATCGAGGGCAAAAACGTGCTTATAGTTGAGGACATTATCGACTCGGGAAATACTTTAAGCCAGCTCAGAAGATTCCTTCTTGCAAGAAATCCCAAGAGCCTCAAAATATGTACAATACTTGATAAGCCCAGCCGCCGTGAGGTTGAAGTTCCCGTGGACTATGTGGGATTTGAGATACCCGATGCCTTTGTAGTAGGATACGGTCTGGATTATGACCAGAGATATAGAAATCTGGACTACATAGGAGTACTTCATTTTGACGAATAATGTCATATACACGGCAGAGCTTGGCTCTGCCGTTAATTTTATAGTGAAACAATCGGAGTAAGCAAAACACTGCGTACACGGCAGAGCTTGGCTCTGCCGTTAATTTTTATGACACTGTTTTTAATATTTTAAAGTACGGCAAAAAAGACGAGAACCGCAAACTTCTTTAAAGGCGGATTTTTAGGCCGAAAGTCTTAAAATTACGGATATGGGAGGTGTTCCTATGAACAAAAAGGCAAAAACGGTCATAGCTGTGCTGGTGGTTTTGGCCGCAGGATTTCTTTTGTGGTACAATCTGCCCATAAAACTGCTGGACCTGGAACCCCAAAATGTTATGGAAATAACGGTATTTAACGGCAATACGGGAAAACTGACACATATTACGGACGAAGAAGAAAAAGAAAACATAATTAAAAATCTTAATGAGGAAAAAATCAAAAGATATAAACCGTCAGTCGGCTACAGCGGATACAGCTTTAAGATGACCATATATCTTACGGACGGCAATGAGGCGGACGGCTGGAACAACTTTATCATCAATTCCGAAGATACCATAAGAAAGGATCCGTTTTTCTACAGGGTCACGGAAGGAAACATAGATTATGAATACATCGAAAGCATAACAGAATAGGTGGGCTATAACGAAGGGGCCGCCGGCGGAAATTTCATTCCGCC
>CABPCX010000147.1 GCA_902406135.1 uncultured Eubacteriales bacterium | reverse complement strand
CATATAAAGTGTAAAACCGTACCGATTATAACAAACAGATGGAACACAAAATGCATATAGCGTTTTCTTTTTCCTATTCCGTAAAGGACTGCGCCTATTGTATAACTTACTCCTCCGCCTATCAAAAGGGCAAGGCCTGATATACCTGCCGAAGCTATTAATGAAGGTATAAGGAAAAGCGCAAACCAGCCAAGGGCAATATAGCATACCATTGAGAATATTTCTGCAGGTCAATGGCGGTGAATATTATACCGACTATGGCCGCCGCCCATATACAGCCAAGTATTATCAAGGACTTTACAGGGGCATAGGGGTATATGGCTGTGAGTATAACGGGAGTGTAGGTGCCTGCGATTAGTACGAAAATCGTACAGTGGTCGGCTACCCTCAAAATCTGTTTTGCCAGCAGGTTTGACGGATTAAGTCCGTGGTATATGCTGGACATGGCGTATAAAAGTATTATTGATGTTCCGTATACTATGCTGCCGGTGTGCCTGATGAAACACCGATACAGCTTATAAGTACGAATATTCCAAAAACAACTCCAAGTGCATGGGAAAAGGAGTTTAAAAATTCCTCAGTTTTTGTGTATGACGGAAGGGGTCTTGCCATAAGTGCTGCTGAAGTCATATATGTCACCTCCGAAGTGAGATAGAAAACTATATTATCTAGTAATTAATACTATATACTTAACATGGTGTTATGTCAATATATAATACCAAATTATATAATATTTAATACTATGTATTGAAGTCGATAGTTCATAATGTTATACTTGTTATATCAGGAGGGATATTATGAATACATCAGAAGTTAAATTTGAAAAAGGGGTAATCCCTCTTTGGGACGGACTGCCCGTTATTGATCTCTACATGGACCAGGTAATTATACTTTTAAACAGATACCTTGGCGTCATTAAGAATAATGACAGCGGAGAAGATACAATAACAAAAAATATGATAAATAACTATGTAAAAATGAAGGCTGTGCCTGCACCGGTCAGAAAAAAATATTCCAGAGAGCATATCGCCTGCCTTTTGATAGTGTGCATTATGAAGCAGGTTTTCAACATTTCAATGATAAAGGACATTATGCCCGATTTTGACGATGAACAGCAGATAAAAGATACCTATAATGACTTTGTCCTTAGACTCAAAACGGCCGAAGATGAAAACTCCGCCAGACTTGAAAAGGACAAGGATTCGTTTATAAAACTTTCAGCCGAAGCCGTTATACTTAAAATAATGGCTGAAAATTCCGTAAGCGGCATATAAAACCATACTGAAAGTATACCCGCTTAAAAAATATATATGCTAAAAAAATGGAGTTTGATATTTCTCAAACTCCATTTTTAATAATATTATTTTTTACTGCCTTTTTTCCTGTTTACTACGGCATATCCTCTTTTTTTGCTTAAATGCTTCTTTTTTTCTTCCTTTGGCTTAAGCATTGTGTTTACTGCCGCCATTACATTGTCCTTAAAAAGAGCTCCAAGTATTTTGCTCATTCCCGCCTTTTTATCATCGTCAAGATTTTTGATGGTTTTTAGCAGGGCTGTGGCTGTCTCCAGTTTGTTGGCATTTAAGTCAAGCAGGGTTTTGGCATCGGTGCTCTGCAGTATGTCAAAGAGGGTATCCACAAAAAGTATACGCTCCTCCGTATCCATTTCACTAAGCCATGTTTTAAGGGCGGCATCGGATATTTCGCTGTATTTGGTACGTTCTTCGGCCAGTACGAAATTTTTGCCCAGCACTTCCCAGCTGAATGCGTCATGCTGAAGAATACCCTTCTGGGTGCTCTTTACAATGGTGAACTTTTCGTCATGTTCCAGCATTATGCCCACCACCGATGACTCGGGAATTATGGTCTCTATCCTGTCCGCAACCTCCGTATATTCGTTAAGGTCTATGACTTTTCTCAAAAATCCCGGGCCGTCATTGTTGTATACCTTTACGATTCTGTCCTTTACGGCCTTTTCGGAATATATGGATGAATACACTGAAAGATTTCCGCCCTTTGAGTGGCCGCCTATGATTATTTTGCAGCTGTTGTCGGCACAGGCCTTGGAAACATATTTTACCGCGTCCAGCTGTGAGGGCACCGCACTCATAAATCCCATGTTGAAATCTTCTTTCCAGCCGACTATGGTATCGTCGGTGCCCCTGAAGGCTATATACATAAGGTCTTCGTTTATGACTATGGAAAGGGCCGCAAACTGCTGCTGTTTTTCATAGTCTATTTTGTTTATATATTTTTTGAGTAAAAGCTCCTGATAACGGGGAGCTTCCGACATTTTTTTAAAGAGCTTCACTATATCGTTGGGCACAAGGACGCCCATCTCTATTTTATTTCCGTCCCTTGCGGCAAAAAATTCATCCGCCGCATCCTTAAGCCTTATACAGCCGCTGCTGTCAATACCAGGCACTATGGATTCAAAGTCTATAAACGAAAGCTGAGTGAATATAAGATTGTCAATATCATTAAAAGGCGAATCCTTAAAAGTTAAATCGCCTCTCCAGTCAATGTAGTCAAGTATTCCGGACATATAAACACCTCCATATATATTATAGGCACAAAGCCGGGCCATGTAAACCAAGGACAAATTCATTTTGCAAAACCGTGGCAGATGAATACAGCCCGTTTCATTCCGCAGGACCTCAAAAGTAACAAAGCAGTCTTTCATTTCATATACTGCATTACAAAAAATCTGTTTTAGCGGGAGGGATTAAAATGGCACTTTGCCGGCTTGACCAGCTTAAAGAAGGGGAAAGAGCGGAAGTTATAAGGCTCGACTCCGACGGAAACATAAGAAGAAGGCTTCAAGATATGGGTCTTGTTACAGGAAGCATAGTCAGGTGTTTAGGCCGCAGTCCGTTAGGCGACCCCGCCGCATATGATGTATGCGGAGCCGTACTGGCACTGAGAGATGATGACGCCCGTAGCATTTTTGTTGAAAAGGGTGCTAGCTATGGGACTTACTAATTCATCGGTTGGAATGGGCGCCGCTAAAGGCGTACTTAATGTGACAAAACGAAATAACAGCGATGTAATTGTCGCCTTGGCGGGAAATCCCAATGTGGGCAAAAGCACGCTTTTTAACGCCATAACGGGAATGAGACAGCATACGGGCAACTGGCCCGGAAAAACAGTCACAAATGCCGAAGGAAGAAGAATGTATAACGGCAGGGAATATATTTTTGTGGACCTTCCCGGATGTTATTCACTTATGGCGGATTCCGAAGACGAAAGGGCCGCAGACGAGTTCATATGTTCCGGAATACCCGATGTGGTGGCTGTGGTATGCGGAGCATCCTGTCTGCAGAGGGGCTTAAGCCTTGTTTTGCAGATAACGGAAATAACGGATAATGTTGTTCTGTGCGTAAATCTTATGGACGAGGCAAAGGCCAAGGGCATAAGAATAGACTGTGTAGGCCTTTCAAAGAAACTGGGCATACCCGTTATACCCATGTGCTCCGGGAAAAAAGAAGGAATAGCGGAATTCCTGGCGGCCGTGGAGAAAACCGCAATAGACGGCGGCAGGGTAAAATATTCCATAGATTACGGAGAAAAAATAACAAAGGCTGTCAGTCTTTCTCCAAAAAAAGGCCGAAAAGCCATTAAGGCCATAAGCGAGTATGATTTATCGGACCCGGCGGTAGTTTATCTGCAGAAAGAAAATATAGATAAAAACAAGGCTTCGGATATAATTACGGAGGCTTTGGCCCTCTCCGCGGGGGAGCTTGCTAAGGACACCGTGTTTTTCAATAAAAAAGAGGCCAACGAATTCGACAGAAAAATGGACAGGATTTTTACGGGGAAACTGACGGCCTTTCCCGTTATGGCTGTACTGCTGGCTTTGGTATTCTGGCTTACGGTAAGCGGGGCAAATGTTCCCTCCGAAATTTTGAGCGATTTTCTTTTTGGACTGGAAGATGATATTTTCAGGATTCTTGGCACTGTCGGCATAGACGGAAAGTTCGCTGACTTCCTTGTAAACGGTGTATACCGAGTGCCGGCCTGGGTAGTATCGGTAATGCTCCCGCCCATGGCCATATTTTTCCCGCTGTTTACCATTTTGGAAGACTCGGGTTATCTGCCAAGGGTAGCTTTTAACCTTGACAGATGCTTTAAAAAGTGCAGAGCCTGCGGAAAACAGGCGCTAACCATGTGTATGGGTTTTGGCTGTAATGCGGCCGGAGTTACGGGGTGCAGAATAATAAACTCCGAAAGGGAAAGACTGGTGGCGGTACTGACCAACAGCTTTGTGCCCTGCAACGGACGGTTTCCAACTCTTATTACCATAATAACCATGTTTTTTGCCTGTGCTTCGGCAGGCGGGTCGGTTATGTCCTCGGTAATACTGAGCGCAGTGGTTATACTTGGTATAGGAGTATCTTTTATAGTATCCGCCATACTGACCAAAACCGTGCTTAAGGGTACGCCCTCGTCCTTTGTGCTGGAGCTTCCTCCCTACAGAAAGCCCAAAATAGGCGAAATTATCGTACGCTCGGTTTTTGACAGGACTATTTTTGTGCTTGGAAGGGCAATATGCTCCGCAGTGCCTGCAGGAGCAATAATATGGCTTATGTCAAACATAACCATAGGAGATACTACTCCACTGGGTCTGGTATCGGGATTTTTGGACCCCGTAGGACAGTTTATGGGTCTTGACGGAGTTATACTGACTGCCTTTATACTGGGATTCCCCGCAAATGAGATAGTGGTGCCCATAATGATTATGGCATACACAAGGAGCGGACTTATGCAGGAGGCATCATCTCTTTTGCAGTTAAAGGAACTTCTTGCAGCCAACGGCTGGAGCTGGGTTACTGCCCTATGTATGATAATATTCTGTCTTATGCACTGGCCATGCGCCACTACCCTCCTTACGGTAAAGAAGGAGACGGGAAGCATAAAATGGACCGCTGCGGCGTTTTTAGTGCCGACGGCCGCAGGATTTATTATCTGTTCCCTTATAGCCCATATTGCCGCCGTATTTTAAAAATTAGGGTCAGCCGGATTTCTTAATACGGGTCCGGCGGGCTTGAGCTTATAGGTTAAAAGACGGCAGAAAGCTTATATAAAATGCTATACAGCCCATTGATTTTGGTATAAAAGTCTGACAGCCGGCCCGCACAAGCGGACCGGCTGCTTTTGTCATTCACCTATTTTGTATATTATGAGACTTGCAAGGGCTGAGGAATCAAAGGTTGAATAGTTTATTATTTCGGATGATGAAAGTCTGAGGCTGACGGGTGAACAGCCCACTTCTATGAGTGCCTGACCCGAATAGGGTATGGACGGG
>CABPCX010000146.1 GCA_902406135.1 uncultured Eubacteriales bacterium | reverse complement strand
AGTTCGAATCTCGTTTCGCGCTTTCCCTATCTTTATGATGGGCTGTCGCCAAGCGGTTAAGGCACAGGACTTTGACTCCTGCACTCGGTGGTTCAAATCCACTCAGCCCAGGATTCAAATAAATAAAATAATCGCAATGATGGGCTGTCGCCAAGTGGTAAGGCAATGGATTCTGACTCCATCATGCGCAGGTTCGAATCCTGCCAGCCTAGTTTTTCACTCGCTTCACTGCGAGGCGAGTGAGTATTTTCAAAGTTTATGTAGTCTACGCAGTTGTGGCGGAATTGGCATACGCGCTAGACTAAGGATCTAGTCCGGGTAAACTGGGTAGGGGTTCAAGTCCCCTCAACTGCATATAATTTTGTTAAATATCGGGGTGTAGCGTAGTTTGGTTAGCGCGCCTGGTTAGGGACCAGGAGGTCGCAAGTTCAAGTCTTGTCACCCCGATTTTTTTATTCAAAGGTATGGTTTTTGACCATACCTTTTTTCTTGTATAAATTATATTTCCTAAAGATAAATGAGTAGAAATTTGAATCTTTTATATACTAAAAAATACCGCCTATATAAGGCGGTATCTGTTTTTATTCAAAGAATATCATTGGGTCTAAGTATTCATTATTTTCCATAATAGAAAAGCCTAAATGAGCACCGGTAGAAAAGCCCGTATTTCCCAATGAAGCAATAGTTTCACCCTGCAATACTTTCTGTCCTGATGAAACAAAAATTTCCTTACAATGGCTGTAAACGGTTTTTAAACCATTTTCGTGGGCTATGGTTACTGTATAACCATTTTTTAAATCATATTCTGCATTTTCTATAGTGCCATCAGCTGCGGCATATATGGATTTGCCTTCAGCATCTTCTCCGCTTATGTCTATTTCTTTATGTACCGCTCCATTAGCAGCTTCTTCATTGTAGCCGAATGTAATATTATAACAGCCATCTACAGGCCATATAAATTCTGCTGACTGGGAAACAGATTCGGCATCTTTACTTTCAACGGCTTTTGCATCCGATACAGGAGATGTGGCAAAGGCCGAAGCAGATAAAATAATTATAGCCGAGGCACCAATGACTGACAGCTTATTTTTTCGCTTAAATTTCATGATATAACAAATCCTTTCTTTTACTATATTTTTGCTGAATCCGGTAAATACCGCTAATCCCTTTGATGAGCGCTTTTCTTCTGACGTAATAAGTGCCAGCGCATATTCCTTATTATTTCCGCTAATATTTACTACTGCCTCATCGCAGGATATTTCTATATCGTGATTTGCTAATATAAACATCAGCCATACCATTGGGTTAAACCAGTTTATGCATAGAGCCGCTGTCAGAAGCAGCTTTCCTGCCGAATCAACCCTTTTTATATGGTTATATTCATGAAGCAGTATATATTGTATTTCCTTACCATATCCTTCATCATATTTTGGAAGAAGTATTTTAGGAAATATTATTCCATATGTAAGAGGAGTATCTATTTTGGGACATTCCAGTATTTTTATTTTACGCTTAAGCTTCTTAACGTCCTGAATATTTAAATCTAATTCACTGCATTGTTTTGTTTTTACTTTAAATGCAATGAATATGGACAAAAAGTACATAAACATAATTACTGCACCTGCAATCCAAATGATTTTTAAGAAATCGAAACTGTAAGACGGACTATAGGAAGGCACTATGGAAACAGTACGCTCCGATGAAAGAAGAGAGGGCATACTGTTTTGCGCCAAATTATACTGTTTATATCCTGCTGAGTATGCGCTCAGACTGAATTTAATCTCAAAAGGAATAATAAGCCTTAAAGCGGCTATATACCACATCAGCACATAGGTAAATCTGGGCAGCCATTTTTTTAGTAAAAGTCTGGATAAGAATGTAACACAAATCATAACAGTGCCATAAAGGAACATCTTGTAAATATCCATATTTATTCACCGTCCAGTTCGTTTACCATTTGCTTAAGTTTTTCTATATCATCTTTTGAAAGCTTATTTCCGCCTAAAAGTGCAGCAAACAATTTATCAACGGACCCGTTAAATACCTTGTCAAGAAAGGCATCGGTGCTTTCTATTTGTATGGCTTCTCGGCTGATTAATGGTCTGCATAGAAAATTCGGCTCAATTCTTTCGATGGCATCTTTCTTAATGCAGCGCTTAATTATAGTGTATGTGGTATTTATATTCCAGCCGCATTCTTTATTGAGCACATCAGAAATATGTTTTGCCGTTGACTCACCTTCATTCCAGAGAACATTCATTACTTTAAGTTCAGAATCTACGAGCTTTTGTTTCATAAAATCACCTCCTTATACTACTGCTGTAGTATATATCTATATTATAGCAGAATTATAATAAAGTCAATACTACTACTGTAGTATAAACAGCCAAAATAAAAATACCGGTTTCCCGGTATTTTTTATCTTATTCCACTATGGATTTTAATTCGCTTAAAAGATTAGCATTTTCTTTAGGTGAAAGTATGCAGAATCTTAAGTAGCTTTCATCAAGGAATGTGAATGATGCCGCATCTCTTATGACCATTTTCTTTCTTACCATATGTTCAAAAATCTCATTGGCAGTTATTTTGTCCGTAAGAAGCTTAACAAGAATGAAGTTGGATGCGGACTCATATACCTTAACGTTTTTCCAGGTTTTAAGCTCCTCGTAGGCTTTTCTGCGTTCACTTGATATAAGATTCTTGGTTTCTTCGATAAATTCCTCATCGCTAAATATAAGCTCTCCTGCGTAGCTTGCCAGTATATTTACAGACCAGGGGTCCTGATTTTCAGCAAGAAGCTCATGGAACTTTTTGCTGGATGTTATTCCGTATCCAAGTCTGAGACCCGGTGCCGCAAAGAATTTGGAAATTCCCCTTATAACAAAGAGATTATCATATTTAGCGGCAAGGGGGATTGAACAGATTTTTTCAAGACTGTCGCTGAACTCTATATATGTTTCGTCTACCATTACACTTATGTCCTTGGCTTTGCAGTGAATAAGTATACGCTCCATATCATCGGTCTGAATGGCCGTGCCTGTGGGGTTGTTTGGATTGCAGGCAATAAAGAGTCCCGTATCATCATTAAGAACAGTCAAAAGTCTGTCTATATTAAGCTTAAAATCTTCGTCTTCTCGAAGCTCAAAATATTCATAATTTCTTCCGCTGAGTTTGACTGCATTTTCGTATTCGGAATAAGCCGGACCCATAATTACTGCTTTTTTATTATTTACTGACCTGATAAAAGTAGATATAAGTTCTGTTGAGCCGTTTCCTACAACGATATTTGCGGGGTCAGCGCCTGTATATTTTCCTATGCTGTCTCTGAGTGCCTGATATTTTTTATCGGGATAGTTGCATACTATAGAAATGTTTTCAGCAAGCTTTTTTGCTGCCTTTTTGGGAAATCCGAGAGGATTTATGTTTCCGCTGAAATCTGATATTTCGTCTTTGGGTATTCCGTATATTCTTTCGATGGCATCAAGGTCGCCGCCATGCATATGTATAACTTCTTCCATTTTTATGCCTCTTTTCTTATGTTAATCATAAAGATATAATTCATGCTCTTTTTGGGTTATTTCCTTGCTCTGTTCAAGAATTCTGGGATATAGTATCTCACTGCATCCGCTGTGAAGATTCGTAAGACGGAATTCAATGTTAGACTCATCAGGAATAACCAATATAAGAACTGTGTTGTTGTCGTAAAGTATATCAGCCAAAGTTGAACCTGGGTCAGACAGCAGTTCTATATTTTTAAAGTCCAATAAATCGTTGTCTGTCCTTTTTATTCTGAAACTGTACTCCTGGTCGGAAGGCATCATAAACAGCATCATCATATGCCTTGCCGCTACGGATAAGGGAGTGGAGGAGTCCATCTCGATATTTTTCCATAGATTTCTGTCGCCGCCAAGGCAGGCTTTTATGGTATAGATAACATCATACTGGGCGTTGAATGCGTCTTCGCTCTGTTTATATGATGATATAGACCTTTCTTTATCAAGAGAAAGCAGTATTTTGTCAATTGGAATAGGGGGATACCCGGAAGAATCCTTAGTCTTTTTATTGAATAATATTTTGCCAAGCGGAGTATGTATAAAAGCCGTGCATGGCAGAAATAATTCGGGGTCCCTCTCACCGTCAATGGCTATGGAATTAAACAGACCGTTAAGTATTTCTCTGAATTTCATGGGATAGGAATAGAGAGGTCTTATTATCCTTAGATAATGGCCAAATACATATATAAAACAACGGTCCAATAATATACCCATATAAAAAATAGATGAAAGCACTGAGGTCTCGGTATCGCTCAAATCAGGAAGGTCAGCCCTTTCCAAAAGGTCTCTGACATCCATATCCGAAGCATCATAAAGCCCTATGAGTATATCGTCTATTGGTATGGGATTTATGATAAACTCCTTTATTTTCTGCGCATCAGCTTTAAAAATCTCATAGGGAAATTCAGCATTAAGTGCAGAGGCGCATATACCGCAGGACTCATCAACTATTGTATTAAACTTTTCCGCCTGTGTCATACCAAAGAAAGCTGCATCATAATCAGGCTGGATGCACTTTTCAAAAAGTGACGGCATCTGCCTAAACAGCCCCAGTTTCTCAGACAGGGAGAAAAGATATAAAACATAGTATCTGTCCGATATGGAAAGTCTTCGCTGCAGTGACCTTATGTCAGACTCCTTGAGTGTGAAGTCATCATTAAGGTGCATTACAGGCGACATAAACCTCAGAAAAATATCCAGGTCATTATAAATCGGATGACTCTCAATGGAGTAAAAGTTCTTTTTGAAATTGAATTCAAGAGTATTTCCGCGCACATTTTTAAGCCTCATACATACACTGTAAAAACCCTTATCTTTAACGACACTGTCGGGCTGGTTTTCAGCTATGGTAGCGGGTGACAGCACCGTTTCGGAAAACAGGGCGCTGTAGTACCAGCGGACAAACAGGGTGGGAGCAAGGAAAGCAATTTCACGCTGCTGTCTGCCTGTCATATACATAAATGTGGCATTAAAATCCTCTGAAAAATTATCAAATATTTTTTGAATTTCAGGATTCATAACGGCCTCCAAAAAATTATTACGTACTATTATAGCAGATTTTGAGGATATTTAAAATATCAATTACTGTTTAATTTATGGGTACAGTTTTAAAGGCTGAAAGCAAATTTTTAAATATATATCCGCCATATGAGGACTTTTTTAAGTTTTTGATTGCCTCATAAGGAAAAAACATGTATAATCAAAGGAATGGCTTAAGTTTTTCTATATGAAAGGAAAATTAATATGAAAAAAGG
>CABPCX010000145.1 GCA_902406135.1 uncultured Eubacteriales bacterium | reverse complement strand
TATTCTTCGGCGGTTATATACCTTTTCAGGGGCTCACATTCCACGGCAATTTTCTGTCTGTAGTTTTTCTGAAGTTCTGCCAGAGAGCTTTTTATTATAGGAACATCGTTTTTGTCTGTCCAGTATATGCCAGTCCTGTACTGGTCGCCTATGTCTGCACCCTGCCTGTTTATGGATGTGGGGTCGATAGTATAGTAATATTCCTTCAGTATGGTCTCAAGGTCTGTAACGGAGGTGTCGTATGTGACCTTTACGGTCTCGCTGAATCCCGTATTAAGACTGCATACTTCTCCGTAGGTCACCGTATCGGTTTTTCCGTTGGCATATCCGGTTTCGGTGGATACGACGCCCTTTACCTCGGTATCCATATATCTTTGAAGTCCCCAGAAACAGCCGCCGGCAAGATATATTGTTTTTAAAGCCATTTATAACACCTCGCTTATTGGGTTTTGATTATTATTATATAATTGAGATTCTACTATACATCAGCCCAGCCTTCAATAAAAATATAAAGCCTCAAAAAGTCTCTGTTGCAGATAAAAGTTAAATAAGTTACAATTATCTTAATACACAATTACAGATTGGAGGTATGACCGTGTACGAAAAAGTTTATTCTAATCCCGATGTTTATAAAATATTTGTTCCCCTTCCGGACAATCCGCTGCAGAATCTCAACTGCTTCGTAATAAAGACCGAAAAAAGAAATCTTATAATAGATACGGGCTTCAACAGACCGGAATGTGAAAATGCCATAAGAGAGGGCCTAAGAGAGCTTGAAATAGACATAAACAATACGTATTTGTATCTTACCCATCTCCACAGTGACCATGTAGGGCTTGCGGCTACCATAATGCCCAAGGACGCCACCATATATATGGGCAGGGTAGACTATGACTATCTTATGACATCGGTTACGGGCACCCATTGGGAAGATACGGACAATGCTTTTCTGTCCCACGGATTTCCTCTGGATAAGATAATAGAGCTTCATACTAAAAATCCCGCCAGAGCCTTTCAGGTGGCGGGACCCTTTGATGCCGTAAAACTTGAGGACGGAGACAAGATACAGGTAGGCGACTACGAGTTTAAGTGCATCTATGTACCCGGCCATACTCCCGGAAATACATGCCTTTATTATGAAAAGGACTGCCTTATGTTTTTGGGAGACCACGTGCTTTTTGATATAACTCCCAATATAACAGCATGGTTTGGAGTAAAGGATTCCTTGAGCAACTATCTGGAAAGCCTTAAAAAGATAAGACAGTACAAGATGGTAACTGCTCTTCCTGCCCACAGAAACACCAAGGGAATAAACGTATATGACAGAATAGACCAGCTCCTTGCCCACCATGAGGAAAGACTTAAGGATACGGAAAAAGTTGTTAAGATGATACCGGGCTCAACGGCCTATGAAATAGCCGCTTATATGAAATGGCAGATGAGGGGCAGAAACTGGGAAGAATTTCCCGTAAGCCAGAGATGGTTTGCCGTAGGCGAGACAATAGCCCATCTGGATTACCTTATGACAAAGGGCGCAGTAAAATGTGACATAGACTCCGAGGGAGTACACAGATATACTCTTATTTAATACTTAATAAAAAATTAAGCCGCCGGATACTTAATCCTGCGGCTTTTATATTTATATCAGACAGCTTTGTTTCTCCATACTCTGGGAGAAAGGAGAATGAGCATGGGGAATATTTCAAGTCTTCCTGCCAGCATACAGAAGGACAAAACCAGTTTGCTGAAGCTTGAGAAAACGCTGAAATTTCCCATGGGGCCAACCAATGAGAATCCGGGGCCGATATTGCCCAGGGCGGCAAGCACCGCCGTTGCAGTAGTCTCAAAGTCATGTCCGTCGATGGATATGAGGAAAGTTGAGACAAGGGCTATGAGCGCATAGGCCGAAAGGAAAACAAGAACGTTTGTAAGCACCCTGTCATCAAGGGTTTCGTTTTCGAGCTTTACGGACTGGACTCTTCTCGGATGGATTATGAGGCCTATTTCTCTGCGTATGGCTTTAAAGAGTATGAGAAGTCTTGAGACCTTTATTCCTCCGCCGGTGGAGCCTGCGGAAGCACCTACTATCATAAGCAGTAAAAGTATGGACTTACTGAACATGGGCCACAGATGGAAGTCCGTTGTAGCAAATCCGGTGGTCGTCATAATGGATGATACCTGGAATGACGAATATCTGAGGGCGGTTAAAAATGAGCCTCCGTACATGGGCATAATATTTCCCGCTATCAGAAGCATTGACGCAAAGGCAATGAGAAAATACAGCTTAAGCTCCTCATTTGACTTTACAAGGCCCAGCTGTTTTGAGGTTATGTAATAGTAAATATTGAAGTTTACACCAAAGAGCAGCATAAAGACAGTGGTTATGACTTCGGCAGCCACGTTGTTGTATCCGCCCACACTGAGGTTAAGGTTTGAGAAACCTCCGGTGCCGGCTGAGCCCATGGTCGTTATAAGGGAGTCATAGAGGGAAAGACCCGACGCAAGAAGCAGTATGACCTGCACAACACTCATCATAAAATATATGGTATACAGTATTTTTGCGCTCTCTCTTATTTTCGGCACAAACTTTCCGGTAACGGGGCCCGGGCTTTCCGCCTTGAGCAGATGGACCGCCGAGCCGTTAAGATTAGGAATAATGGCCAGTACGAATACGAGTACTCCCATACCGCCTACCCAGTGGGTAAAACTTCTCCAGAAAACAAGCCCTTTGGGTACGGCTTCTACATTTGTGAGTATAGATGAACCCGTTGTGGTAAAACCTGAAACGGTCTCAAAAAAGCAGTCTATAAATGTGTTGAAATATCCGCTTAAGTAAAAGGGAATGGCTCCGAAAACGGACATATATATCCACAAAAGGGCTACGGTGGCAAAACCTTCCTTTGAGCGGAAAACCGTTGACTTAGGTTTTATCTTTGTAAGACAGTAACCGAAAATAAACAGGGGTATGGCGGTGTATATAAAATATATTCCGTCTCCGCTTTGATAAATAAAGGATATGACCAGAGGGACTATCATAAGAAGAGCCTCGGTCTTAAATACGACGCCCATAAGCTTAAGAATAAGAAGGTAATTCACACTTATCGCCCTCCATTCTCAAATACGCTGTTGAGCTCTACGATTTTTGAGTTTTTACATACGATTATAACGCTGTCGCCGTCATAGAGGCAGTCGTTTCCTGAGGGTATTATTATATCACCCTTTCTCTCAATGGCAGCCACTATGAAATTTTTCTTGAACTTTATATCCTTAAAGGGCACGCCCGTATAAAGGGTCTTTTCGTTTACGATAAATTCAAGGGCTTCAGCCTTGCCGTCAACTATACGGTAAAGGGTCTGGAGATTGTTATGGCCAAGGGAGTTGTTCAAAGCTCTGGCAAATCTTATTATCTGAGCCGCCGTAACGTCCTTTGGACTGATGGTGCTGTCCACACCAAGGGATTCTATTATTCCGCCGTAGCTTAATCGGTTTGACTTGGCGATAACCTTAGGCACACCGGCTTTTGAGGCATAGAGGGCGATAAAAAGATTTTCCTCGTCTCTGCCGGTTATGGTAACTACCGATGAGAATGAAGAAATGTCTTCTTCGTCCAAAATTTCCGTATCGCTTCCGTCGCCGTTTATTATGACGCAGTCGTCAAGGAGCTCATTGAGCTCAAGACAGCGGGTTTTGTCTATTTCAATGATTTTTACTTTTATGCCGACCTTTGTGAGAAAACTGCACAGATAGTATGCAATCCTGCCGCCGCCCACAATAAGTGCCGATTTTGACGAGCTTGTGCCTCTTTTTATGGTTTTAAAGAATTTGTATATTTCAGTGGGACGTCCGATGACGTAAAACAGGTCTCCGGTATGGGCAACATAGTTTCCGTCGGGGATTATAACTTCGCCGTTATGTACCACTGCGCAGAAAACAAGGGATAATTTTACCTTGGACATTACAGAAGATATGCTTTGTCCGTTAAGTATTCCGTCGTCTTTTATACGGAAGGATACTATTTCAACCTTGCCGTTTATAAATGTTTCCACGTTTATGGCCGTGGGAAAACGGAGTATTCTGGCTATTTCTCCGGCAGCCTCCTGCTCGGGATTTATTATCATATCCAGTCCCAGTTCTTTTTTCAGAGTTGTAAGGTCCTCCGAGTATTCGGGGTCTCGGACTCTGGCTATGGTATGTTTTACGCCGAGTCTTTTGGCTGTAAGACAGCAGAGCATATTTATTTCGTCCGAAGATGTGGTTGCTATTATAAGGTCAGCGCTTGAAGCTCCGGCTGATAATAATACGCCTGACTTAAGGCAGTTTCCTTTGACGCACATAATATCTAATCTGTCGCTTATATGCTGTATACGGTCATAATTTTTGTCAACAAGAACTATGTCATGGCCTTCGCCTGACAGATGCTTTGCTGTAGCCCGGCCGACTTTTCCTCCCCCTACGATTATAATTTTCATATTAATCAGCCTTTCGAATAGTTTAATTGTCTGCCTGTTGTTTATTAATAGTTGTCATAATTATTATATTAGTAAAAACGGATTGTACGCAATAGAAAACTTTAAAACTTTAAGGGTGCATTGCTAAAGTAAATAAAAAATATTAAAATATAAATGATATACTTTTCGGGAGGTGAAAAAATGGGAGCGTGGCATACAAGAGGTCTGAGAGGAAGCGTGCTTGAGGACTGCATAAATTTTACAAACGAATATTACAGACAGCATGGCATAGCGGTCATACAGAAAATACCAACACCCATAACTCCTGTGGAAATGAATAAGGAAAACAGCACCATAACCCTGGCCTACTTTGATAAGCAGAGTACCGTAGACTACATAGGCGCGGTGCAGGGCATACCCATATGTTTTGATGCCAAGGAAGCGGCCCAGAGGAGACTGCCCCTTCAGAATATACATGAACATCAGATAAAGTTTATGGAGGATTTCAGCAGACAGGGAGGAATAAGTTTTCTCCTTGTAAATTTTACGGGCGAAGGAGAATTTTACCTGCTGCCCCTTGAGACCCTCAAGGATTATTGGGAAAAGGCCGCAAAGGGAGGAAGAAAATCCATACCCTATGACGCCTTTGAGGAAAAATACAAAATACCCCTTAAAAACGGGGCAATGCTTAATTATCTTGAGGCGGTAAACGAATATCTGGCTGAAAAAGATTATTAAATTCGTAAAATAAGGCAATCATATCCATATACGGAGGGATGTATATGAAAAAGATTGTCTTATTTTTGATTGCGGCGGCATTAACGGGCTGCGCAGCAGTAAAAAACGATAAAAATACGGCCGAGAGCGTGGCTGAAAACCAAGAAACATT